>JBKSMR010000021.1:0-9983 GCA_046881895.1 Alphaproteobacteria bacterium | reverse complement strand
GCAGATGCATTCCACGTTGGTATCGGTGCCGAAGGCGTACGTTCTATTATCGCGAACTTGGATATGGGCGATGAACGCACACGTCTGCGCGCAGAATTGGCAGAAACAAAATCCGAAGCAAAACGCAAAGGTATTATCAAGCAATTAAAGTTGGTCGAAGCTTTCTTGGATTCCAAGACAGAACCAGCATGGATGATGCCTGATATTATCCCTGTTATCCCACCAGATATGCGTCCATTGGTTACATTGGATGCGGGACACGTTGCTGCGTCTGATTTGAATGATTTGTATCGTCGTGTAATTATCCGTAACAATCGTTTGAAACGTTTTATGGAAATGCATGCACCTGATATTATTATCCGTAACGAAAAACGTATGTTGCAAGAAGCGGTTGATTCATTGTTCGACAACAGCCACAAGGCACGTCCAATGGTATCACAAAACCGTCGTCCTTTGAAATCATTGTCTGATTCGTTGCGTGGTAAATCTGGTCGTTTCCGTATGAACATGTTGGGTAAGCGTGTTGACTATTCTGGTCGTTCAGTTATCGTATCTGGACCATCATTGAAATTGCATCAGGTTGGTTTGCCAAAGACAATGGCATTGGAATTGTTTAAGCCATTTGTTTTTGCACGTTTGATGGCTGGCGATTATGCAAATACATTGAAAACAGCACGTAAAATGGTTGAAAACGGCGAAGACGTTGTATGGGAAATCTTGGAAAAAGTTATCCACGAACATCCTGTATTGTTGAACCGTGCACCATCTTTGCACCGTTTATCACTTTTGGCGTTTGAACCTGTCTTGATAGAAGGCAAGGCAATCCGTTTGCACCCATTGGTTTGTGCTGGATTTAATGCTGACTTTGACGGTGACCAGATGTCTGTTCACGTTCCAATTTCATTAGAAGCACAATTAGAAGCACGTACATTAATGTTGTCTTCTAATAACGTATTGTCACCTGCAAACGGTGAACCAATGATTGTTCCAACACAAGACATGGTTTTGGGTGTTTACTATATCTCTTTGATAAATGGCGAACACAACGACAAATCACCACGTTTTGCAAATATGGATGAAGTTCAATTGGCGTTGGAAAACAAAGCAATCACATTGCATACACCAATTGTTGCACGTATCAAGGGTAAAACATATAAAACAACAGCTGGTCGTATGATTTTGGGCGAACTGTTGCCAGATTGTGAAAATATGCCATTTGATTTGGTAAACAAGGTTATGTCACGTGGCGAAATCAAATCTTTGCTGGCAATAACATATGAACGTTGTGGCGACAAGGCGATGATTTTGTTGGCTGATGCGATAAAGAATACTGGTTTTGAACAGGCTGCACGCAGTGGTATTTCAATTGGTTACGACGACGTTGTAATTCCAACCGAAAAGAAAGACCTGATTGCAGAGTCTGAAAAAGCAGCAGCTGAAATCGAAGAACAATATCAAAACGGTTTGTTGTCTGGTGGCGAACGTTATAACAAGTTGATTGACTTGTGGCACAAAACAACAGATAAATTGGGTGATATGGCGTATGCTGCATTGGGTAAGACAACAGGCGACAACTGGAATTCTGTATATATGATGGCGTTGTCTGGTGCTCGTGGTTCTAAACGTCAGATTCAACAGTTGGCAGGTATGCGTGGTATGATGCAGAAACCAGACGGTTCTATTATCGAAGTTCCAATTATTTCGAACTTTAAAGAAGGTCTGACAATGGCAGAATACTTTACATCTACCCACGGTGCACGTAAAGGTATGTCTGACACGGCGTTGAAGACAGCTGAGGCTGGTTATTTGACACGTCGTTTGGTTGAATTGGCACAAAATACAGTTATTACAGAACATGACTGTGGCACAACAGACTTTATAACAGCAAAACCTGTATATCAGGGTTCAAAATTGGCTGTTGCATTGGGTGATGTTGTTTTGGGACGTACAGCGGCACATGACATTGTTCATCCTTTGACCAAAGAAGTTATCGTTCCAGCAGGCGAACTGATTACCAAGGCTGCATCAAAGCAAATCAATGAATCTGGATTACCATCAGTTGATGTTCGCAGTGTTTTGACATGTTGTTCAGATGGTCTGTGTGCAAAATGTTATGGTATGGACTTGTCCAGAAATGCATTGGTACACGTTGGCGAAGCAGTTGGTGTTGTCGCAGGACAATCGATTGGCGAACCTGGTACTCAGTTGACTTTGCGTACTTTCCACATTGGTGGTGTTGCATCAGGTGGTGCAGAAAGTCACTTTATCGAAGTTCCAGTATCTGGTACAATTAAATTGTCTGGTGTAAACACAATTAAAAACAGTGCAGGTCGTGTTGTTGTATTAAGCCGTAATGGTAAACTGGCAATTGTTGATGCCGAAGGCAAAGAATTGTTCAGCAGTAACTTGCCATATGCGTCTATGTTGATTGTCAATGACGGTGACGCTGTTGAAAAAGGCGACAAGGTTGCAGAATGGGATCCTTATTCCAACACAATCATTGCTGAAAAAGACGGTGTTGTAAGATTTAACGACTTGGTTGAAAATGTATCGTTCCAGGAAGAAGTTGATTCCATGACCGGTATCGTTTCTCGCAAGGTTATTAACTGGAAAACAAACACCAAAAAGGCGTTAAAACCAGCTATTACATTGGTCGATGCCAAGGGCGAAGTTATCAGTCTGGGTGGCAAAAAGATTGCCGAATACCTGTTGCCAATATATTCAGTATTGAATGTTGCAAATGGTGACAAGGTTGTTGCTGGTGACATTTTGGCACGTATCCCTGTTCAGGCAAAACGTACAGGCGACATTACTGGTGGTCTGCCACGCGTTGAAGAATTGTTGGAAGTTCGTCGTCCATCGACACCAGCATTATTAGCTGAAATTGATGGTACAGTTGAACTGGAAGATGCCAAGAACAAGATTGTTATCCGTATTGAGCCAACAGACGGCACAGCACCTGTTGAATATGCGGTTCCAAAGGGTACGAACCTGTTGGTACGCAGCGGTGACGTTGTTAAAAAGGCTGAAAAATTGGTTGATGGTGACCCAGTTCCACAGGATATTTTGCGTATCTTGGGTCAGAAAGCATTGGCGACCTTTATGGTTGAACAGGTTCAGCAAGTTTATCGTCTGCAGGGCGTGACCATAAATGACAAGCACATTGAAATCTTGATACGTGAAATGACACGTCGTGTTGAAATCACAAATCCAGGTGACACAGGCTTCTTGATGGGGCAGGTTGTAGACCGTGTTGATTTCGAAGAAGAAAATGCACGCGTTTCGCGCGAAGGCGGCAAACCAGCTGTTGCATCACAGGTGCTGGTTGGTTTGACACGTGCTTCATTGACTTCACGTTCATTTATTTCTAATGCATCGTTCCAACAGACAACCAAAGTATTGGTTGACGCTGCAATCAGCGGTTCAACAGATAGATTGGTTGGTATCAACGAGAACTTGATTGTTGGTCGTTTGATTCCAATTGGAACAGGTGCATACGTTCGTCGTGTTCGTGAAATTGCCAAAGCAGAAGAAAAGGCAGAACGTTTGGCACGCGAAGGTAATGGTCAACAACAATTGTTGGATATCTAATATCCTGCGATTATAAAACAGACGCCCAGTATGGTAATATGCCACACTGGGCGTCGGCATCTGAAAAAATCTAAAGGTTTAATATATGTCAGAAAAACCAGCAATTTATTGTGATATAGACGGTGTTGTATGTAAAAAGTTCGCAACACCAAACTATGATCGTTTTGGCGAACCAAATCAGAATATGATAAAAGTTTTGGAAACGTTGGGTCGTGAATTTACGATTGTATTTATCACAGGTCGTTGGGCAATGGGTCAGGAACGTGTCGAAAATCTGATTCAGTCATTATTGCCAAACACGCAAAAGCTTGTTTTCTGCAAGCCTCACGATTACCCAGGAACAACAGCGGAATTCAAGTTGGCCAAGATAAAAGAACTCGAAGCAGGTGGCTACAAGTTCTATTTGGGTTTGGATGATCACAGTGCTGTCGTCGGTCTGATGCATAATCATGGTATGTTTTTTGCCCAAGTAATATCAGATTAAACTTTTACTTGCAAATTGGCAGAAATTGAATACAATAGAACAGTTATAAAATCAAAAGGATAAAAAATGGCAACGCCAAAAAGTAAAACAAGTAAAGCACGCAGTGCACAACGTCGCTCACATGATGCATTATCAGTAATGCCATGTGGTGTTTGCAAAACATGTGGTGAAAAGAAACGTCCTCACCATGTATGCCCTGCATGTGGTGCAAAATAATTTAGCTAACCAAATGGGATAAAAGGCAGAAATGGCAGGGTACATATGCGTGGCCGCTTTCTGCTTTTTTTATTTTTATTATGTCCGAAGAAAAAAAGATTATCGCAATAGATGCAATGGGTGGTGACAAAGGTCCAAATGCTGTTTTGGGCGGTATGAACCAATTCTTGTATCAAAATGGCGAAAATAGTATTTCGTTTCGTCTGTTTGGAGATGAAAAGAAATTGCGTAAGTTGTTGTCAAAATATCCACGTGTTGCCCGTAATGTAGAGGTAATTCACGCACCTGGTGTTATCAAGGGAACGGATAAGGTTATGGATGTTTTGCGTCATGCCCAAGATACATCTATGTACATGGCAATCAAAGACGTCCGCGAAGGTAATTCTGCTGCGGTCATCAGTGCTGGTAATACTGGTATGTTGATGTCTTTGTCTAAACTGGCGTTAAAAACAATTGACGGTATTGCACGTCCTGCGATTACAACTATGTTGCCATCGGGTGCCGGTGACAGTCGTGTGGTTGTACTTGATTTGGGTGCAAATGTTCAATGTGATGAAAACGTCTTGTTTGACTTTGCCGTTCTGGGCAGCGTATATGCTGAGGTCGTAGGTTGTATGCCAAAACCAAAACTGGGTGTTTTAAATATTGGTTCCGAAGAAACCAAGGGTAATGAAACGCTGGTTCACTTGAACAAGGTTTTAACAGACAATAAAGATGCTTTGCCATACGAATATATCGGTTTTGTAGAGGCGAATGATATCAGTGCCGGTCGTGTTCAGGTTGTTGTTACAGACGGTTTTACTGGTAATATTGTTTTGAAAACAGTCGAAGGTACTGCGAAACTGATTAAACGCGTTATTGTTGAAAACTTTAAGAAGTCGGTATTGGCGATAATCGGTGCGTTTTTCTTGGTTCATGTATTTAAAAGATTAAAGCATAAGATTGACCCACGCTCATATGCAGGTGCAACTTTCTTGGGGTTGCGTGGTTTTGCGTTCAAAACGCATGGAAACAGTGATGCGCTGGCATTTGCGAATTCTATTAAATACGCTGCGGATTTGACCAAGGCAAACCTGAACGGTTTGATAGAGGAACGTGCCAAAGCGTTATCTGAAATTCGTGCCAAACTGCAAGAAACCAAAGAATAAAAACCGCCCAATCGGGCGTTTTTTTTATTCGGCTATTTTCAAATTCGGGCGGGATTTACGCAGGTTTTGTAATGATTTTTCTTGGGCGTTGTGGAATGCGTCTGGGTTCCAGATTTGAAAGCTGTTTCCGCGTCCAACGAATACTGCACTATTTGTGATTCCGGCGTGTTTTAACAGGTCGGCTGGTATAACAATGCGGCCAGTTACATCAAATGCCAATTGTCGTGCGTCTGCGAACAGCATTGCGGTTAAATCGTCCAGTTCGCTGTCAAATACGCCCATTTTATCTGTTGCGGTCGCCATTTGTTCCATGCGGGACATTGACATGCCTTCGATACAGTTATTTGTAAAAGAACGGAATAAAACCACACCTGCAAATTTTTCATTATTGACCGAAGCACGGAAAGACGCCGGAACCGAGATACGACCCTTGGTATCCAAACGATTTTCATAAGATGAGAGAAACAATGACATTTATGAATTTTCCTGTTTTTTTGGGCCGTTATGTGGCGTTGTTTCTGTGCTTCAACGTGAATGTAGCACGGTATTTTATGGTTGTCAATGACAAATCATAGTTTTTTTGTGGTATTTTATGGTTTTTGTAATAAAAATGAAAAAAATTAAAATAAAATGAAAATAATTAAATTTTATGCTTGACCTGCGATTCGTTTTTGTTCTAAGATGTTTGTATAGACAAGGGAAAAAGAAATAAAAACCTTGGAAATCTGCCGAAATGGCGGTTTTTAAGGAAAAAATAAAAAAACAAAAATTTTTATCAGATAAAATTGTAAATACTTTGGTATGTACAATAAAAAGAGATAAAAAAACAACAAATGCCCGAAAGGAGGGGAAACGCATGCAAAAAAACATCAAAGAAATCATGATTGCCTTGAATCAAGTCCTGACAACAACAGTTTGGGTAAATGCAGATCGTCAAATCATATCATTGGCAGATGAATTGAAAATTGGTCACAATAACGCACCACGTTCTATCGAAGATTTGTCACGTTCATCATTGGTTGGTGCATATGTTTCATTACAGATACGTACAGATAATTTTGAGGTTCCAGCAGAAAGCATGGATACAAAAACATTGGCATTGCGTGTCAAAGAATTAGTCTTTGCCGAAGCGAAAAAGATTATGGACGCTGCCGATACATCAGTTTTGTCTACGTCAAACGTTGCAATGGCTGCTTAAAAAGGGTAAAAGCTGGCAGTCTTGTGCATGCGTAATCAAGGCATAATCAGTTTCCGGATAACCGGAAGGAAGGGAGCAACCGTCGCCAAGTAATTGGCGACGGTCTGTTTTTTAATTTATACGAATTTTTCAGGAACCAGATTGCAGATAGATTTCCAGATACGTCGCAGGATTGTTGTGTCTGGTGCATGTTTATATGTTTTTGGTTTTTTTACGTTTGGTCTTTGTCCCGTCCAAATTGTGTTGTTGTTTTCATCAAGTGTTACATGCCAAGATGTCTTTGTGTCTTTGATAATCATTTCACGCAGTTTTTGTGCAAAGTCATGACTTTCAAATATTGCGACATTTTCAGTATTATAGTACGCACTGCGTGGATCTAGATTAAAGCTGCCAATCCAAGAAATATTGTCGTCGAATACGATTGTTTTACTGTGCAGTACAGAAAAGCTTGATTGTTTTCTTTCGCGGTCGTGTTCTTTGCCACGCAGATTTTCTGCGGAAACCATAAATTCATATACATCGGCACCGGATTCAATCAGTTCTGTTCTGTATTTTTCCCATTTTGCATAAACCGTAGGTGCGTTTGTAGATGCCAGTGAATTTGTAACGACTGTCATATGTACGCCTGATTTTTCTGCGTCCAACATATGTTCCAGACCGCCTTGGCCAGGTACAAAGTAAGCTGCAGACATATAAACAGAGTCTGTTGTTTGGTCCAGCAGGTGTTTTAAAGCACGAATGATATTGCCATGGTATTGTTCTTTTTTCTCCATAGACATTTCGACTTTTTCTGGTGGGTCTGCCAAGAATTTTCCGCGTCCCCAACTGAAATCCATTTTTTTGTTTTTGTATTCTTGTTGTGCCAGATTGATGATATTGTTGTATTTTTTTATACCTTCGGCACTATTTTGCTCTATATTCGCAAAAGAATTTTCCAGTTTTTTTAGTGCTTTTTTTGATGTTGCCTTTGGGAATACGGATGCAGGTATTGACAGGTGGTGGTTCCAGTATTCGTTAAAACTGTCTGTTGCGTATTTTGTCATATCACCCAAGAACAAAACGTCTGTATCGGAAAAGTTAGATGCTGTTTCGGGATAGAAATAGTTGCTGCCAACGTTGCGACCGCCTGTGATGTACGCGATATTGTCAACAATGAACAGTTTATTATGCATGCGTGAATTCAAGCGGTTAAAATCTGTTAAAATTTGTGGATAGTATAACAGTTTGCTGCGAACAGGTACGGTGTTGAATATTTTGACTTCGATATTCGGATGTTGGTTCAGCAGTATTACATCAACAATATCAGATTTTGTGCCATAGTCGTCCAGTAAGATTCTGACTTTGACCCCGCGGTCTGCTGCATGTTTTAGTTCGCCAATTAAAACCTTGGAAGAAAAGTCGTTACTGTATATATATGTTTGTAGATCGATTGTTTTTGTTGCCATACGTGCAAAGGCGGAACGTATCACGAATGCGGACAGGCCGTCTTCGATAAGTGTTGCACCAGAAATTCGTTTACCGGTATTCAATTTGTCCGCATAGCACTGTGCAATCGGTGTTTTGTATGGGTCATAGTTAAAATCTGCATTGGTGATTTTTGGGTGATAGTTGTTCAGTCTGGTGTCGCTGGTTGTTGTCGGTACAGTGGTACAGCCCATCAGTGGCAATGCAAGAATCCAAACAGCAACTTTTTTAAGCACAGACAACGTATCTTCCTTTTTTTATTGTACAAGGTTGATTATAACTTAAGTGTATTACAATCGCAAGAAAATTCATTATATTTTTTAATGATTTAAGAATGTTTGCCTTTGGTATCAGATGAAGTGTGTTTTTTTTGCTTGTCTGCGTGTAGTGAATATGATAAAATAAAACGTAATAGAAGGGAAGGTTTTATCATGAAAAGACTTGTTGCTGTGTTAAGTGGATTGTTGGTTTTGCCCGCATTTGCTGAGGTTGCACCAATTATATACGACGAAATTGTCGAATATTCTGATGAAGAAATCGTTGCAGATGATGCAGTGATTGTTGACGAAGTTGCAGCAGAAAAAGTTGTTGCACCTGTTGTTCAGCCATCGAAAGCCGGTCCGCGTAATGTAACTGCGTCTTCGCGTGCTGCGTCGCGTGCGGTACCAAGTGGTACAACTGCTAATTCTCGCAGTGTCAGTGCACGTAATACATCTTCTTCCCGTAATGCAACACAGGCACGTACTGGTACTGCAATGGCAGGTCGCATGAATACAACTGCAACACGCGTTGCGTCACGTCCAACACGTGGAACTGCAACTGCGGCAAATTCTGGTGTAACATCACGCAGTGCAACCACAACGTCCAAAGGGGTTGCTGCACGTGCAGGTTCATTGGTACAAACAGATACAGTAAACAAACCATTATATACAGGTCGTGTTAGTGTTCGTTCATCTTCTGCGATGCAGGCACGTTCACCATCTACGGCGGCTATTTCTGTTACCCAGGATGTAAGCACAACTTCTACAGATATTTCAGATTTAGACCAGTTGGCCCAAATGACGGATTATTGCAAGGCTCAGTATATGGCATGTATGGATAATTTCTGTAATGTGCTGGATGATAATCAGGGGCGCTGTTCTTGTTCCAAGAATTTAAAGAATTATGAAAAAACAGAACTTGCATTAAAGAATGCAACAAATGCATTGCAAGAGGTTGCACAACAAATTCAATACATTGGTTTAAGTGCTGATCAGGTTAAAACATTGTTCAGCCAGACCGAAGCGGAACAAGAAATGGGTCTGACCAAGGATAACACAACAATGAAAACTTGGTTGGATAAAATCGCAGATGGTTTGATTGAAATAAAAACAAGCAGTGCAACATCCAGTGAAACGGGCTTGAATATGGATATCAGCGGATTGTTGGCAGGCTTTACAATTGACAGTACTGGTTTTGATATAACAACATTCTTTAACGGCACAACCAACACCAACAGTATCAGCAATCAGCGTGGTGAACAGCTGTACAAGACAGCAACTGCTCGTTGTAAGACATCGGTTTTAAATACATGTCAGGCACAGGGTGTTGATGTATCTGTAATCACGAATTCGTACGATTTAGAAATCGATAAACAGTGCATTGTTTATGAACGCTCTTTGAACGAGGCGAACGATAACATGAACGCCACTGTTCGCAATGCCAAGGCTGTATTGCAAAAGGCGCGTTTGATGGTTGCCCAGCAAAAGAACAGTTATGACCTGCGTGGATGCGTAAATGCATTGGATTCCTGTATGCAGGATGAGTTTGTATGTGGTGCTGAATATGAAAACTGTTTGGATCCAACCGGTAAATATATCGTAAACGGTGAAATTGTAAATGG
>JBKSMR010000020.1:0-12648 GCA_046881895.1 Alphaproteobacteria bacterium | reverse complement strand
TTATGGTTGCTGTGCAGGTGAAGAATTTGTCTTGTTGCCGGATGGTGAACAGGCCTGTTGTGCAGAAAGTACGGGCGAATGTTTCCCACCCATGTAAATAAATTAAATATAATGGCATATCTATAAACAAACCCGAAACCTAATGTAACTTCTGTACACTACGGTTTCGGGTTTGTTCATATCTATACCATTCTATTTAATTTCTTCGCTAATCACGGGTGGTGATGACCCTCATGTAACTTCTGTACACTACGGTTGTGGGTTTGTTCATATCTATACCATTCTATTTAATTTCTTCGCTAATCACGGGTGGTGATGACCCTCATGTAACTTCTGTACACTACGGTTGCGGGTTTGTTCATATCTATACCATTCTATTTAATTTCTTCGCTAATTGTGGGCGGAAATATAGATAAAATCCCCCGTTGGGGGATTTTTTTATCGGGCAACATCGCCACGCAGGCGTTCGTGACAGATGTAATCTTTTAACTTAAATCCGTCTGCGGCATGCCAGTTTAGCATACCTTGCCAGTTTTCATTTGGTATTTCAACAGATGGTAATTTATATGGCGTGCGTGATATTTGTTCGCGTGCTTGATTTATATGGTTTTCATAAATGTGTACGTCGTGCAGTTCACCACGCAGTACGCCTGGTTGCAGCCCTGCTTCTTTGGCGTATAGCATCAATAACAGTGCATATGATGCGATATTATACGGAATGCCCAAGAACATATCACATGAACGCTGGGTCCAAATCAAATTCAATTTATTGTTGTGTACCAAGACCTGATGCATAATATGACATGGTGGCAGTGCCATTTGATATTGGTCAACAGGATTCCATGCGTTTACAATTATACGACGGTTATTTGGATCTTTCTTTATCGTGTTTATTGCGCCTGCTAATTGGTCAATGCCCATATGTTTTGGGTCGCAGTTGTCTTGCGGATTGTTCGGATTCCACTGATATTTACCGCCAAAGTGACGCCATTGCCAGCCGTATATTGGCCCTAAATCACGTTCAGATGACATAATCTGATTCTTTACTTCTATTTTTTGTTCTTCGGACATATTTGGATTGGATTTTATAGCGTATTTATATTTTGCTTGCCATTTTGTTGGGTTTGACCATTCATCCCAAATGTGGCACTTTCTGTCGGCCAGCCACTTTTTATCTGTTATTCCATGAATAAAGAATTCCAGTTCGGTTGCAATATTTTTTAGCCCCATTTTCTTGGTTGTGACCAATGGAAATCCGTTTGACATATCGTGTTCAAACGTTGCACCCCATGGAATACGCAGTGTTTTAATGCCTGTACGATTGTCGGACATTGTGCCGTTATTCAGGCAGTTGTTTAAAATATCAAGATATGCTTTCATTTTTACAAATCCTTTGTACAAAAAACGCACCGTTTGGTGCGTTTAAATTATTTTACAGATGCCTGTTTGAACAAGTCGTCTGCATTGACTTTCTTTTCTTTTGTTTTGACGTGTGTCAACATTGCGTCCAAAGCTTTGCGTTCGAACAGCATACCACGTAACATTGCCAATGCATTTTGATTCTTGTTATAGAATTCAAAAACTTGTTTTGGATCTGGGTAACGTGATGCTTCGGCCCAGATAGCTTGTTGCAGTTCATCACGTGTAACTTCTACTTTGTTTTGTGTACCCCATTCTGCCAAAATCAGACCCAATTTTACACGACGTTCTGCTTCTTTGCGTTCTGCTTTTTCGTCCCACTTGTGTTCGCATTTTGCGTCGTGGCAATGTGAGTGCGAACGTTCAAATTCAGATTTTGCCATATTGAATTCTTGTTCAACCAATGTTTCTGGTAAGTCCAGTTTAACTTTGTCTGCCAAAACGTCCAATAATTCGTTACGCATATCGCGTTGTGCCGCTTCAACATATTGTTCGTTGATAATTTTGCGGATGTGTTCTTTTAATGCATCAACTGTTTCTTGGCCAACTTGTTTTGCCAAATCATCGTTCAATTCTGGCAAGATATGTTTGCGGATTTCGTGAACAACAACTGCAAAGCGTGCGTCTTTGCCAGCCAAGTTTTCAGCATGATAGTTTTCTGGGAATTTGACATTTACATCAAATTTATCGCCAACTTTGTGACCAATGATTTGATCTTCGAAACCTGGGATGAAAGAACCAGAACCCAAAATCAAATGATGCTTTGTTGCAGCACCGCCTTCGAATGCTTCGTCACCAATAAAGCCTGTAAAGTCAATTACAGCAACGTCGCCATTTGCAGCCTTGTACTTTTCGTCTTGTTTTTCTGCAACGCTGCGGCTTTTGCGGATGTTTTCCAACGCTGTATCAACTTCTTTTTCGTCCAGTTCCGCAACTTTCTTGGTTACTGTGATTTTCCCTAAATCGATTTCAGGTAATGTTGGCAGAATGTCGAATTCCAAAGAATATTCTGCGTCTTTACCGATTTCCCAACCTGCCAAGTCTGCTTTTGGTGCACCAGCCAAGCGAATTTTCTTGTCAGCGATGTATTTATTTAAATCTGCATTCATTAACTTGTCAATTGCTTCGCCATATGCAGATGCGTTGTATTTCTGACGTAAAATAGATAATGGAATCTTACCTGTACGAAAACCAGGCATTTTTGCCTTTTTACCATATTCTAACAGAATTTCGTCGGCAGCAGCCTGCAAATCAGATGCAGAAATTGTGCCATTTACAGAATAATGTAAATCTTTGATTTTTTCTTTTGTAAACATATGTTTTCCCCTAAATTTAATTAGAATTGCCACGTGATTATACAATGTTTTTTAATGAAAGCAATAATAAAAAAATCCCCATGACGGGGATTTTTTCTTGTTCCAAACGAATTAACGTTTTGAGATTCCGTTCCCGTGCTTGACAGCACGCCCGGAATGACAAATTACATCGTCATATAATAACGATGTAATAAAAAAATCGCCCAATAGGACGATTTTTTTGTTCCCAAAACAGTATTAACGTTTTGAGAACTGAGTTGAACGACGTGCCTTGCGATAGCCATAGTGTTTACGTTCAACAACACGGCTGTCGCGTGTCAAGAAGCCAGCAGACTTCAATGTTGCACGCAATTCTGGTTCGATTTTTTCCAATGCCTTGGAGATGCCATGTTTAACGGCACCAGCCTGACCAGATAAACCACCACCTTCAACCATTGCAACGATGTCGTATGCAGATTCACGTTTTGTGACCTGGAATGGTTGTGCGATAATCATCTGTAATACAGCACGACGGAAATATTCGTTAGATGCTTTACCGTTTACTGTGATGTTGCCCTTGCCTGGCATCAAGTATACGCGTGCAACAGAATCTTTACGTTTACCTGTTGCATATGTTGCGTCGTTTAATTTTGGTGTTACAACTGCTGCTGCCTTGGCGACTGTTTTCTTTGCAGGGGCAGCTTTTTTAACTGTCTTTGTTGCTGTTTTCTTTGTTTCTGCCATTATTCGCCCCTTTTGTTTTTACGGTTCAAACCTGCGAAATCGATAACCTGTGGGTTTTGTGCAGCATGTTTGTGTTCGCTGCCAGCATATACGTGCAGTTTTGTTAAACGTTGGTTTGCCAATGCAACTGCTGTACGACGACCCATCATGCGTTTAACTGCGTTGAAAACCAATTTTTCTGGTTTTTCAGAACGCATCTGACCCAATGTGCGTGATTTCAAAGAACCTGTCCACAAAGAGTGCCAGAAGAAACGATCTTTTTCGTCTTTGTGACCAGACAAAGCAACCTTGTCTGCGTTGATGATGATAACATGGTCGCCACAATCCATATTTGGTGTCCATGTTGGTTTGTGTTTGCCGCGCAAGATGTTTGCAGTATATGCTGCCAAACGACCCAGCGTGCAATCTGTTGCGTCAATCAGATACCATTTGGCTTCTAATTCGCACTTTTTTAACGATTTTGTCGCTGCCATTTTATATTTTCCTTATGGTTTATAAATTAAAGCGACGTTATTATGACTCAACATAGCAGAAAAGTCAAGAAAAAATAGTATGGTATTATTATACCGTATGAATATGGAGTGTATAAAAAACGCCCGTTTGGGCGTTGCTTTTTATATTGGCAGTACTACCCTGACCTTTAATCCACCAAGGGTGCTGTTTTCCAAGAATAATTGACCACCGTGATTTTCAATTGCTGTTTGTGCAATAGACAGTCCCAGCCCTGTTCCGCCAGTGTCTGTGCCGCGTGCATCGTCCAAACGCACAAATGGTCGCAGTGCATCTTTCTTGCGGTCGTCTGGAATGCCGATACCGTCGTCTTCGATAATAATTTCAATATGGTCGTCAAAATCGTTTTCTGTGATTTTGATTTTCTTTTTTGCATATCTGGCCGCATTTTCAATAATGTTACCAAACGCACGTGCCAATGCCATTGGTCGGGCATAGAACTGTGCCGGCGAATCTGGAAATACTGTTTCTATATGTTTGTCTGATGCAGCGTCACGTGCGATACGTGTCAGCATTGGCGGTAATTCTGTTGTCTGCTCTATTTCTGGGGTTTCGCCACGTGCAAATGCCAAGTAACCGTTTACCATTTCTGCCATTCTGTCGATATCACGAATTAAGTCTTCGTTTGTTGCGGTATCTGTCTCTACGGCCAAACGCATGCGGGTCAATGGTGCTTTTAAGTCGTGGCTGACGGCATTTAACATATCTGTACGTGTGCGATTGTATCTGTCCAGACGTTCTTTCATTGTAATCATAGATGCAGCGGCTTCGCGGATTTCTTTGGAACCTGTTGGTTCAAAACCAGGTGCGTCCAGACCACGGCCAAATCGGCTGGCAGCACGTGCGATACGTCTGATGCTGCGTGTGTGCAGAATTATAAATGGTGAAATTAAAATAGATACAATCAGTATAGAGCCAATCAACCATATGATAAAGACTTCGGTACTGGTGGAATAGATTCTGTGCAAAGATGTTCCAAATGTTGCGATTTGTTCGTTCTTGGTTGGAACGTCGATGTACAGTAAACGTTTTCCACGGTCAATGTATATGTCTGCAGGTCTTTTTAAACGTTTTGATAATTCTGATGCTAATTGCCCTGCTTCGTGTGCGTTGTTGTCGTTGTGGCGTGGGCGTTTAAGTGTTTGATTTATGCTGAAATTTATGCCGATATTGTGGGCGAATTGTTCAGCTTCGGTTGATTTGTCTTGGTCGATAAAGTTCATCATGGTTGTAACTTCGCCAGCCATTGTACGTGCTAATGTATTGTGGACGCGTGACCAGTGGTTGCCAAAGAAAGCGTTTGCAACGATAACCTGGGCGATTACCAGCGGAATTAAAATCATTAATATCGTACGCCATAAAAAGCTGCGTGGTGTCAATCTCATCTTTATATTCCATTTTTGTTGCCAGGTGACTTTTGTTGGCATATAAGCTTATAACCTTGTCCCCTGATGGTTATTATATCTAAGTCGGATAGTACCACATTTAATTTGCTACGCAAGCGTTTTGCAACCATTGGTGATGCAGGTGCAATATTGCCCATCGGACAAGTTAAGTTTTGTAATAGCCTTTTTTCCTCGCCAGATAGTGCCAAGACAGTTGTTGAATTGTCTTTTTGTATAAAAAATTCGTTGTCGACCAGTGTTAGTCCAGATGGCAATTGTGATGATGGCATTGCATTATGTGGAATAATGTTATTCAGTCGTAATACCAGTTCACGCATTTGGAATGGTTTTGCCAAATAATCATTCGCACCGCCAGACAAGCCGTCAATTGTATTTTCTGGCCCTGTCATCGCAGTTAGCATAATCACAGGCGTTTTGTTGCCACTGGCACGTAGTTTGTGCAGAAAAGTTAATCCGTCCATGCCAGTCATCATTCTGTCCAAAATAATCGCATCAACAGAAATTTTTGATAGTATTTCGTTGCCACTTTCGGCAGATGGTACAGACAAAACATTAAAGCCGTCTGAACGCAACCCTTTGGTCAGCGTATTGCGTAAAATATTGTCGTCGTCAATAATTAAAACTGTTTTATTCATCTTTTCATTGGTTCAACAGCGTATTCCCCAGGTTGAATCATGCGAGCGTCATTTGCTGAATTGTTTTCCAGGTCATATGTTGCAGCACGAAATTGCATGCCACCTGTGGTAAATTCTGTTTTAAATAAGGCATAGCCTGTGCCACCGCCAGTTGTTGGACCCTGCATGCCCAGTGAATAATAACCACCCATAATGCCATAGTCCAAGTCAATGTAATCCAAGCTTACAATCAAAGATACGCTGCTGATACCGTCGCTGGTCATGTTGCATGCAAATTCACGGTTGGATAATACAGCTTCGGAATTTACAGGAACCATGATGTCCATTACAGTTGGTTCGCATTTGCGGTCGATTCCGTTTACCAAGAATTCGTATGTCATGCCAACTGTTGCCTTGGACAGGCCAGTTGAAACACTGACTTGTGATATTGTTGCCTTTGGTATCTTAACCATTGCGTTAGCGATACCACTGCGTACAGGGAAAGAAATCCCAGATTGCAAACAATCGCGTGAGAATGGATCTGCTTCGCAAATATAGACACGTGAATGTGCATTCATCATGAACATATTTGCCAGACTGTTAAATAAGAAAGAACGTGTAATGCGGTCGTTCAGACGCGTGCAACCAAAGTTGCGACAGATAACCATTGGACGGTCTGCAAACATAACGCCTGGGTGTTTGTTCGTTTCTTGTTCGCGTGCAGCAATGATGTTTTGATCGTAATCAAGACTGTCTGCACGTTCCATAAACTCTGTTTCTGGAATGAAATTTTGGTCGTCTGGATATGCATAATACGACTGAACAGGCGTTTCTGTGTAGATTGTTTGAAAATCTTGATAGATAATTTCGTCCTGTGCATAGGCGGAAAATCCGCAGAATACTGCAAAAATTGATGTTAGAAACGTTTTAAACATAGTACGACCTTTTGTTCTCTCAGGTTAATGATAGAACATTTTAGACATTTGTGTCAAAACAAAAATATTTTTATTGAAATTTGTATTCGCTTTGTTCTAACGTTAGGTATAAATTAAATGTAAAGAAAGGTAAGAAAATATGGTTGATATCATAATTTCAGGTGAGGCTGGCAAATTGCATGCCGTATATCACAAGTCAGAAAATGAGTCTGCACCATTGGCGGTCGTGTTGTCCGGAAATCCACGTCAAAAGTATCATATGAATGATCGTGTATCGTATGCGATGTTTCGTGCGTTTATGGATATTGGTTTTTCTGTTGTGCGATTTAATTATCGTGGTGTCGGTGATTCCGAAGGTGTGATTGGAACAACATCAGATAATATGCTGGATATTGCAACTGTTATTGACTGGATTCAAAATCATAACGAAGATAGTGATAAAATTTGGTTGGCAGGTCATCAGCTGGGGGCGTGGTATGTATTACAAGCGATGATGCGTCGTCCAGAAATTTCTGGTTTTGCATTGGTGTCGCCGGATGCGTCTGTTTCTGACTTTGCGTTTTTGTCGCCTCGTCCAAATCGTGGTCTGTTGTTACAGGGAACAGCAGAATCTGATGATGCACGTGCGTTCGGTGTTCATTTAACGCAGGTGTTGAAAAAACAGGCACAAATTGACCTGGAAACAATACGTGTCAAAAGTGCGGATGCAATGTACAGCCAACCAAGCGACTTACGTCAAATGTATAATGATTTAAAGGCCTATGTTGGTCGTGAAAACGAAGAAGACAAGTTGTTATAAGATATGCAGAATAAAGAACGTTTTTTGGATGCAAATATTCCGGACGAAATGGCAACGACTATTCGTCCGCGTACCTTATCAGATTTTATCGGACATGACAGTTTGAAACAAAACTTGTCTGTGTTTGTGTCTGGTGCCAGAAATCGTGGCGAAGCGATGGATCATGTGTTATTGTATGGGCCGCCCGGACTGGGGAAAACAACGTTGGCACATATTGTGGCAAATGAGTTGGGAACTAATTTCAGGGCGACTGCGGCACCAATGTTGACCAAGCAAGGCGATTTGGCTGCGATACTAACTGCGTTGGAACCAATGGATGTTCTGTTCATAGATGAAATTCATCGCTTGCCAACAGCAATTGAAGAAGTTTTGTATTCTGCAATGGAAGATTTTAAATTGGATATAATGTTGGGCGAAGGGCCAAGTGCGAAAAGTGTACGAATAGACTTGCCTCCGTTTACATTGGTTGGTGCAACAACACGTACAGGGTTGTTGTCAAATCCGCTGCGTGATAGATTTGGAATAGATTTACGTTTGACATTCTATTCCCCGTCGGATTTGGCCAAGATAATTCAACGCAGTGCAAATATTCTTGGAACGCCAATTGACGCAGATGGTGCGTTGATGTTGGCAAAGTCTGCACGTGGAACACCACGTATTGCCAATCGCTTGTTAAAGCGTGCACGTGATTTTGCAGCAGCATTGTCAAAAAGCCAGATAACTGCTGATATTATCAAAACCACCCTATTCCAATTGCATATAGACGAATGTGGCTTGGATGAAATAGATCGTGAATATATGAATACGATTATAAAGTTCTATGCGGGTGGGCCTGTTGGAATTGAAAATTTGTCCGCGGCACTGTCGGAACCAAGTGACACGATTGAAGATGTTATTGAACCATACTTGATGCAGCTTGGCTTTATTCAGCGTACACCACGTGGCCGCATTGTAACAGAATTGGGCTATCGTCATCTGGGACTGGAAAAATAATTATTATGAAAAATATTGTCGATTTCTTTGAAATTGCAGAAAGGTTGGAGTGTGAATATCGTTTGACGCGACTGAGTGATAATGCACCCCAGGCTGTTGCATCGCATTCGTGGAATATGGCAATGATGGCGATGGTGTTAAAACCATATCTGAAAAATCCAGTTAATATGGAACGTGTGTACGAGCTGTGTTTGTTGCACGACCTGCCTGAGGCAATTGCACATGATGTCCCGTTGCATGAACAGACTGATGCTGTGCGTGCACAGAAACATGTGGATGAATGTGCTGCTATTGAACAGATTGTAGATTTGTTAAAAAATGATGAATTTCGTGCACGATTTGATGAATATAATAAGCGCGAAAGTTATGAGGCAAAACTGGTCAAGGCGTTGGATGTTCTGGACACAGCGGTTCAGCATATGTGTGCCAAGGATTTGTCTTATATCGGTGAATATGCAGACAATTTCTATTGGAAAATGTTCTTTGGCAATGATTTTGCCAAAATGTTTGATTTTGAACCTGCTGTACGTGGAATTTTTGATGTTATTAAACAACGTGTCGCAGAAAGGTTAAAGTGTGAATTAGATATAGATGCAGGGAATTTTATAAAATGAAAATACATAAATTTCCGTTTACAATTGCATATGCAGATACAGATGCCGAAGGTATTGTTTATCATGCACGTTATTTAGAAATTGCAGAGCGTGCTAGAATGAACTGGTTGCGTGGTAAAGTGCGTTTTGGTGACGATATTGGGTTTGTTGTTCGGGAATTAAATATCAAGTATATTCAACCGTTAAAAGTCGCAGATGAATGTATTGTGGAAACTAAAATAGTGGATGTTGGCAGCGCAGTTGTGCGTGTTGAACAAAAGTTCGTGAAAGATGGTGCGGAATATGCTATAATAAATTTAAAAGTTGCGTACTTGGGGGATGATATGCGTCCAAAGCGTATACCGTCAGATTTTATAACTGGTTTAATTTGAAGAAATAAAAAAGGAAAGGAAAGATGGAAAATAATTTTTCGATACTAAATTTGTTTACAAGCGATTTGATGACTGTATTTGTGTCATTGGTGCTGGTTGTGTTTAGTGTTTTGTCTTGGGCGATTATTATTGAAAAAATACGCATGTGGAAATACGCAAAGCAAAATCCGGTTGTTGTCAAGGCTGGTGATAATTTGGACGTTGTCGCGGATAAACTGATAAAGCCATTCGATAAGAATTTATGGTTCTTGTCTATGGTTGCTTATATTTCTCCATTTATCGGTTTGTTTGGTACTGTGTGGGGGGTAATGGATTCTTTTGCGTCAATTGGTATAAATCAGTCTGTCAGTATTGGTGTTATTGCACCAGGTTTGGCGGTTGCGTTGGGAACAACGGCGTTGGGCTTGATTGCTGCAGTGCCTGCTGCAATCGCACATCAGTTCTTTGCAAAAAAGTCAGATGATTTATATGATAAACTGACACAAGATGTTCGTGAATTAAAATGTAAAAAATAAGGCTGATAAAATGTCAAGAATTCGTCGCAGACAGACAGATGGTGGTATTCAACTGACGCCAATGATTGACGTTATGACTGTGTTGTTGGCTGTCTTTATGGTAACAACGCCAATGATGACCACAGGAATCGATTTGGAATTGCCGCGTGCAGGGGCGTCTGCAATGACAGGTGCAGATCATGCTATACAAATCAGTGTCGATTCAAATGGGCGTTATTATCTGTCTGATACACAGATGTCGCGTGATGATATTGTAAAGCGTGCCGTGGCAATGCGTGGCGAAAATCCAGAATTGACTATTATGATAAGTGGCGATGGTCGTGCAGACTATGGTGCTGTTATGTCTGTTATGGGGAAATTAAAAGATGCAGGCTTTCAAAAGGTCGGCTTGCGTACACAACCAGAAAAATAAAATGGCAAAATTTAACCAATTTTCATCAGAAAATATATTGCTGTCGATTTGTGGACATTTGTTGTTAGTGGCTGTGTTGATTACGGCAGCCAGGGTTATTGTTGAACGTGCAAAGTTGGTAACGCCTGACAGAATTGAAATTATTGAAATAGATTTAAACAATATTCGTGTTTCGGGGGATGAAACAAAGTTATACAATGTCGGAACACCGGAAAAAGAGCAAAAACAAGAATCCAAGCCTGCTCTACAAAAGAAACAGGAACAGGTTACGGAAAAAGTAGAAATTAAATCTACAACGTTGGTCGAAGAAGAAGCAAAAGAAGAGAAAAAAGAAGAAAACACAACGGATAAAAAAGCCCAAGAACAGCCAAAAGATGTTCCAAAGAAAAAACGTGTAATCAAGGTAAATCGCGAAGTTTTATCGCTGGATCGCACAATGACTGTTTCTGTTGTTGATGCATTGCGTGTTGCGATGACACGTTGTTGGGTTGTTGATAATACGCGTTCTGATATCGCAGATATTCGTGCCGTGGCACATTTAAAATTGCGTAAAAATGGAACTGTTTATGATCTGTGGTTTGAATCTGCAGCACGTGCAGAAACAGACCCAGCGTTTGCGTATGTTTTAGAAACAATCAAAGATGCCATAGACACTTGTCAGCCATTCCGTATGTTGCCTGCAAGCGAATATAGCAAATGGCAAGATGTTCAGTTGACTTTTTATCCATCGCAGGGTAAAGTTATATAGCGAGGGGCCTGTGGGAGAGAATAATACCAAAGGCTGCTTATATGAAAAGTGTTCAAAAATATTATTCGGATAATTGGCAACAAGCGTGTATGAAGTTTATGGATTTTTCCCGTGGACTTGGTGATGTGAAATGGTGTGTTGCAAAAAATCATGATTATGATATCCCATACGTTAAGATTGGTAATGGGACAAACAAGATTGTTTTGTATTCTGGACTAAACGGTTTGGATGCATTTTATGGTTGTGCTGCACAGAATATGTTCTTGGAAAAATTTGCGTCGCAACTGTCGCCACAGATGTGCGAACAATATACTGTTGTTTTGATGCCTGTTGTAAATGGCTGGGGGATGAATAACAAGATGTATGATGTGTTGAACACAGATAACAAGTTGGTTGATTTATCCAGAAATTTTTTGCCAAATTTCAATGATTTACCACAATTAAATCGTCATTACAAACAGATGAACGATTTGTTTGTGTCCAGACCAACAAAGACAAAACTGGGAAAAGTGGCCGATGCTGTTTCTAATGTGTCACAGATGAATATGCAAAACAGTGTTGATATGGGGCAATATGAAAATCCAGATTGGCTGTTTTACGGTGGTAACGAGCCGACTGTTGAAAACAAAATGTTGCGTCATATTTATAAAACTGTCGCCCAGGATGCAACAAGTATAAAAAGTATTGGTTTGTGTACTGGTGCTGGGTCGTATGATGTTTTTTTGCGTAATATTGGTCAGTTGCGTGTTGCACATAATGTCGCCCATCCTGCAACGATATATTATAAAAATATGTGTGATCGGTCAGATGTTAAGTGTAATACAAATTTTGAAAAAAATGGTACTTTGTCCAAGGCACTAGAGTCAGAATTTGGTGCACGTAATGTCCCTGTTTATTTGGCTGATTTTCTTGTTTCGGTATGCGTGCAGAACTTTGATGTGTATAAGTATAAATATCTGGGCGATGCGAAATATGAATTTAAGAAATATGGCGAAGTTAGTAATGATATTAAAAATAAATCATTAAATTTGTTTTGTCCCGCAGATGAAGCGTGGCGTAAATATGCGTTGGATGCGACCTATAAATTGTTCCGCGATATTGTATCTAATATGGCAAGGGGTGAAAAGCAAAAATAAAAAAGCGCACCGTTTGGTGCGTTTTTTTACAAGACAGACATATAAGCCGGGTTCTGTTCTGCCATAAATAGTTTGCACTTTTTATGGTAGCGAGCATGATTAATCTGCATTTTGCATTACTGCAAATGTCAAGCCTT
>JBKSMR010000019.1:0-11468 GCA_046881895.1 Alphaproteobacteria bacterium | reverse complement strand
AATCGTTTAAAAAAGCTTCTTTTGTAACATCTTTGATTTCTAATATTCCCAGACCTGCCTGACGCAAGTATTGTACTTGTGAATCTGTTGCGGAATAAATTCCTGCACTGTGGTCTGCAGTTTTTGGTATAGAACGTATTTCTTGTGCAGGCATAAATTCTATTTTTGCACCATCTTCTGTCATGGCCAAGAAATCCATATCAGAATCACAGTTTTTACAACTATGGTTTATAATTGTATTGCCAGAAATGACAGATTTTGAATTTTTACCAGCATAAATTCTATTTTTTAATAAAATACCGGTATTTTCTGATAAATGTTCTGAAATACATTCATATTTTAATTCTGAATAATTTTCTATAAAAACAGAGCCTTTGATTTTGGAATTTTTTCCGGCATTTTTAATAAAAATGTTAAAAAAAGCCGGCTTTTTATTTTTTATTTTTACAGTTAAAAACACATTTTGATTTTCCGAATTTAAATCGATATTTAACCGGCAATTACCGGTAATTTCGCCAATATATATAATATGAACTGGTAAATCGTATTTTTTATCTATTGGTTTGTTTTTAAGTGTTGATAAATCTGAACAATATTCACCATCGCGGTAAACAATAGTTTCCGCAGGAAAAGTTTTTATGTTGAATTCATTCCACATGTATGACATATTATCTGCATTATAAAGGATTTTTAAATGGGATTCAATTGTGGAATTGTTGGATTACCAAATGTTGGTAAATCTACTTTATTTAATGCATTAACACAAAGTGCAGCGGCTGATGCTCAAAACTATCCGTTTTGTACTATTGAACCAAATACAGGTCGTGTAATTGTGCCAGATGCAACATTACATGAATTAGCACGTGTTGCAGGCTCTCAAAAAATAATACCAACACAGTTGGAAATTGTTGATATTGCAGGCTTGGTCAAAGGTGCGTCAAGCGGCGAAGGGTTGGGGAATAAATTCCTTGGTAATATTTTATCAACAGATGCGATTATTCATGTTGTCAGATGTTTTGAAAATGACGATATTGTCCATGTAAATGGCCGTATTGACCCACTGGGAGACATTGAAACAATTGAAACAGAACTAATGTTAGCAGACCTTGAAAGTATAGATAAACAGATAAAAAATCTGGAAAAAAAGGCCCGCGGTCTTGACAAAGATGCCATCAAATTACTGGCAGATGCGAACGAGATTAAAAAGAATCTTGAAAATTCAATACCTGCACGTGATGGTGGAATTGACGCATCACCATTTAATTTATTAACATCTAAACCTGTTATTTATGTATGTAATGTCGAAGAGGCATCAGCCGCCACAGGTAATAAATATTCTGATATGGTTCGTGAAAAATTCGGTTCTATTGCAGATGTTTTGATTATTTCATCAAAAATAGAAATGGAAATTTCACAAATTGTTGACCCGACCGAACGTAAAATGTTCTTAGATGATTTGGGATTATCAGAATCAGGTCTGGATAAGGTTATTAAAACAGGTTATAAAACATTGGGCCTGCAAACATATTATACAGTCGGACCAAAAGAAGCACATGCATGGACAATCACAGTTGGTATGACTGCACCCCAGGCTGCTGGTAAAATTCATACTGATTTTGAACGTGGTTTTATTCGTGCCGAAGTTATCAGCCCATCAGACTTTATATCACTTGGTGGCGAAGTAGCGGTCAAAGAAGCCGGTAAAATGCGTCTTGTTGGTCGTGATTATATCATGCAAAATGGCGATATATGTCATTTCTTGTTTAATAATTAAAAGTAAAAAAGTTAAAAAAACACCGGCAAACACCGGTGTTTTTTATTTTATAAATATGTATCAATATAAAAAATCGTCATTCCCGCGTAGGCGGGAATCCATTGCCCCGCAGGGACATATTGAAAATAAATATAATAAAATATATAATATTTATATGAAGTCTGGCGGTTATGTTTATATTTTAGCAAGTTCCCCAATGGGGACGTTGTATATTGGTTCTACATCTGATTTAGTTGGTCGTATATGGCAACATAAAAACAAGATTATAAAAGGTTTTACGTCTAAATATTGTGTGGATATATTGGTTTATTATGAATGGCACGACAGTTTACGTGATATGGTTGCGCGTGAACGACAATTAAAAAAATGGAATCGAAATTGGAAAATTAAACTAATAATACAACAAAATCCTGACTGGAAAGATTTATATAATAAAGTTTTTGAAAATGGATATAATTCAGATTAAAAATCCCTGCGGTGCATTGGATACCCGCCTGCGCGGGTATGACGTTTTTTGTGTAATATAATCAATTTTATAAAAAAACACCGGCAAATACCGGTGTTTTTTTATAACATAATCAGTTTTTCAAGTTTTTCTGTGGCGGCCGCAATATCAGAATCTATTTTTATAATTTCATCACGCACACTTTCATCACCAGATTTAATAAGTTCTGCTTTTGATAATTTTAATTTTTCAATATACCTTTGTAGTTTTAAAGAAACTATATATTTTTCTGCTGCAACTTTATCAAGATTTAATTCTGGTGCAGTACCATCAAAATCTATCCCCAGCGTTCCTAAAAATTCTAAATATTGTTCTGCCAGTTCTGGGTAAGTATTTACAATATATATAAGTGTATTTTTTGTAATCGTATCTATATCAGGTAATTTTATCTGTACGGCAGATTTTTTGCGATTCCACTTGTGCCAATTATTAAATATACGGTTATTAAATTCTTTTTCATATTCTGATTTTAGTTCCGGGTCAACAATTTTTTCCAGTTCTTTTTTTAAGAATTTTTCTGCTTGAACACGTCCGCCCGGGGTTGATACTAAAAAGTTGTTATTTAAACTTTGCCACATAAAATCAACCAATGGTACTGCATCATTTATTATTTTATTCATGGCATCTGTGCCACTTGTTTTTAATATTTCATCAGGGTCTTTACCGCCAGTTACAAATGCAAATTTTATATCAGATGTATCACGCAAGAAAGGCATAATAATACTGCATGCACGACCTGCTGCTTTTAACCCTGCCCCATCACCATCAAAACAAAATACAATATTTCTGTTCAGTTTACACAGTAAAGCAATATGGTCTTCGGTAAGTGCGGTTCCAAGTGGTGCAATAGTTTCTGGAAAACCGTTTGTTTGCATTTTTATTGCATCTATTTGTCCTTCGACAATAATACTGCGGTTTGCACGATGAATTGCATCGCGTGCAAAATTTAACCCAAATACAGTTTTACGTTTATGGAAAATATCTGTATCAGATGTGTTGATATATTTTGGTTCACTGCCGTCCAATGAACGTCCAGAAAAAGCAACTATTTTTCCATTTGCATTAAATATAGGAAACATCAGTTTATCACGAAAAAAATCATACATACCGTAATCGCCACGACGACAAAGACCAGAATCTATCAAGTGTTTTGAATTTGCATACTTATTCGCGATAATATTATTTTTTGGTGCGTATCCGATACGATATTTTTTTATCATATCATCACTAAATCCACGTTTACGCACATATTCCAATGCATGTGCACCATCTGGTGTAAATAATTTTTCAGAATAAGTTTGTGCTGCCAGTTCACAAATTTCAAACAAAGATTCTTCACGTTTTACAATATCTGGATTTTTTGGTTTAAAATCAGGCATTTTTATTCCAGCCATATTTGCCAATTCTGTAATAGCAGGAATAAATTCCATATTATTAGATTTCATTGTAAAAGATATAATATCTCCATGTTCACCACATCCAAAACAATGATAAAAACCTTTTTCTTCGTTTACAGAAAAACTGGGTGTTTTTTCATTATGAAATGGGCAACAACCCCAATAATTTTGCCCTTTTTTAGTAAGTGGTACACGACGACCAACAACATCAACGATTGATAATCTGGCACGTAATTCGTCGGTAAAGTTATTGTCAAATCTTGCCATTATTTCTTCTTTGCCTTGTCGTTGATAAGTTTTATTGCTGTTTCTAAATCAGGTATTTCACGTACAGAAACATTTACACGATTTGATGAAATATATGCACCATAACGTCCAGATGGATAAAAGAAAATCATCTTTTTTGTTTCTGGGTTTTCGCCGATTTTAACAGGTTCTACTTTCTTTACTGTTGCAGATAATAATTCACGTGCAATTTCTTGTGTAATTGTTTCGCTGGTATATTTTTTTGCAGAAACATTTTTTACACCATCTGTTACATATGGCCCAAATTTACCAACTTTGAATTCAATACCATCGCCTAAATCAACAGTACCATTTTTTACCTGTACGGCAGATTCTGTGTCTGGTACGACTTTATCATTTTTATTTAACTGTTTTGTATATTTACAAGTTGGATATTTTTCACATCCGATAAATGCACCGAATTTAGATAATTTAATACCCAGTTTTCCGCCACATTCTGGACAAGTATTATTACCATCTGGGAACAAATGCTTGTTCATAAAAGAATTTATTTCATTTATAATATCGCTGGTTTTAACAGTTCTGGCACCATCTATCATATTACTTGTTGGATTCCAGAACGCATTTAATGCATCTATTTTATCGGTTTTACCATTTGAAACATCGTCTAATGTATCTTCTGTTTTTGCGGTAAAGTTTACATCAACCAAGTCTGTAAAGTATTTATACAAATAAGATGCGATAACCCAACCACCGCTTGTTGGATGGAATCTGCGTTGTTTATCTTGTTCAACATAGTTTCTGTCAACGATTGTAGACATAATTGTTGCATATGTCGAAGGACGACCAATCCCCAGTTCTTCCAGTTTTTTAACCAGTGATGCTTCGGTATATCTTGGTGGTGCTTGTGTAAAGTGCTGTTCAGGTATTAGTTCTGAAATTTTAATTAAATCACCAACATTCAAGACAGGTAATTTTGCATCTTTATTATCTTCTTCATCGTCTTTATCTTCGGTATAAACTTTCATAAAGCCGTCAAACATTCTTACAGACCCAGTTGCATGGAAAATTGCATTTTTATTTTCTGTTTCAATATCCACAGCCACAGAGTCAAATTCAGCGTTACACATCTGACATGCAATTGTACGCTTCCAAATTAAATCATATAATTTTGCTTCGTCCCCAGATAAGCCTGTTGCAGGTTTTTCAAAATGAGTTGGACGAATTGCTTCGTGTGCTTCTTGGGCATTTTTAGATTTTGTTGCGTAAATATTTGGTTTACTTGGTACAAAGTTACTGCCGTATTCACGTTCGATAAAACCACGAATTTCATTTACTGCATCTGCATTCAGGTTTGTTGCATCGGTACGCATATAAGTAATTAAACCTTGTTCATACAGTTTTTGTGCTGCACTCATTGTACGTTTTGATGCAAAGTATAATTTACGTGCAGCTTCCTGTTGTAATGTAGATGTTGTAAAAGGTGCAGCAGGTTTACGATTTGTTTTCTTTTTATCTATATTTGTAATATATGCATTTATTTCTGGATTACCAATTACGGACAAAATTTCATCTATTTGATTTTTGTTTTCAATGGTCATTTTTTCAATTTTTTTACCATTAAATTTTGATAATCCGGCCTTAAATTCATTATTTTGTGTATTACATTTTGCATCCAGACTCCAATACTCAACAGGTATAAAAGATTCAATTTCTTTTTCCCTGTCAACCACCAGTTTAACAGCCACAGATTGTACACGACCGGCAGATTTTCCCAGATTTCTACGCCACAGTAATGGTGAAATACCAAAACCAATTAAATAATCCAACGCACGTCTGACAAGATATGCATCAACCAAACTTTGGTCAATTTCACGTGGATTTTCAATTGCGGCTTGTACTGCTTTCTTTGTAATTTCATGGAAAGCAACACGAAAAACTTTTTTTCCTTTCAGTAATTTTTTATTTTGCAAAATATCCAGTAAATGCCATGCGATTGCCTCACCCTCGCGGTCAGGGTCGCTTGCCAAATATACAGCATCTGCTTTTTTTAATTCATCTGTAATCAGTTTTATTTGTTTTTCTTTACCGGGCATAATTTGCCATTTCATTGCAAAGTTATTATTAGTATCAACACTGCCATTTTCTGGAACTAAATCACGCACATGACCAACAGATGCGATAACACGCCAACCATTACCTAAATATTTTTCAATAGTTTTTGCTTTTGATGGTGATTCCACGATAAGTAAATTCATAACCCTAGCTTCCTTTGGCAGATAATTGTTGATCTTTGTGTATATGTGCGTTTTGGCATAAACCGAATCCAAACATCAGTGATAATAAACTGCTGCCACCAAAAGACATCAACGGCAACGGCACACCAACTGTTGGCAGTAAACCCAAAACCATAGAGATATTTATAAAATAATAAACAAAAAAGTTCAACATAAAACCAAAACATATTAACTGACCAAACCTGTTTCGGCACATTTTTGCGGCCCAAAACAATATGATAACAATCCAAGTATATATCAACAATAATCCAAATGCCCCGATAAAACCAAACTCTTCCCCAAGCATAGTGAAAATAAAATCAGTTTGTTTTTCAGGCAGGAAAGATTGTTGGGATTGAGAACCTTTCATATAACCTTTGCCTGTGATACCACCACTACCAAACGCGATTTTTGCCTGATTTATTTGATATCCAGTACCTTGGATATCACCGTCTGGATTTAAAAAAGTTATAATGCGACCACGTTGGTAATCATGCAGACCGCCAAACCAAACAACTGGTGCTGCCATCAGCCCCAAGATTGCCGCAATAATAAACCATTTTTTATTTGCACCAACAATATAAAACATACCAACTGTAATCATTCCCAGTGATAATGCAGTACCCAAGTCTGGTTGTGCAACAATTAAACCAAACGGAACCAGTAACATTAACATTGGTGCGATATAGTTTTTAAATTGACCAAGTTCTACTGAATTAAACCACGCAAAATATCGTGCCAAAGCCAACACAAGTGCGATTTTAATCAGTTCTGATGGTTGTATGTGAATAAAGCCAAGATTTAACCATCTTTGTGCACCCATACCTGTATGCCCAACAAAAGTAACTAATACAATCATAATCAGTGCAACCGCATAAATCATATATGCAGACTTTATCCAGGTTTTTATATTTGTAAATGCAGCGACAAAAAAAACAGTAAATCCAAGTATAATCTTCATCAGTTGTGATAATGCAAATGGTCGCCAATTTCCACCACCAGCAGAATACAAAACAACAATAGATATAGTTAAAACCATACACATTGGCACAAACAACCCCCATGAAAAACGGGACAGTTTTTCAGGAAACGTCATCATATTCGCATTAGATACACGTATTTGTTTTGCCATATTATTTTAACAATTCCTTTATTACTTTTGATGCTGTTCTGGCCGCTGGTGTACTGGAACCAACATGTTCTGCAATAACACATATCGCATATTTTGGTTTATCTGTTGGGGCATATCCAACAAACAGACCATGGTTTCGCATACTCCATTTTAATTGTTCATTTGTCAAAACACCGCTTTGACGTTCTTTTTTTGAAATACTGCGAACCTGTGAAGTTCCAGTTTTACCACCCATACGTTTACCTTTGACATTCACAGCACTACCTGCTGCAGTACCACCTTTTTTAAGAACTTCTTCTAATCCTTGTTGAACAACTTTAATATTTTTTTCTTGTAAGCCTAAATTATCAAATTTATTTTTTTTACCATCGTCTATTAAGCGAGGAATAACAACTTTGTTTGATGTTGCACGTGCGGTCATCACAGCCAGTTGTAAACAATTGGTTAAAATAAATCCTTGCCCAATTCCAGAAATAATTGTGTCACCATGAACCCATCTGGCACCGATGTTTTTTTCTTTCCAATATCTGTCTGGAATAACACCAGACATTTCACGTGCCAAGACATCGTCCATATATTTTTCTGTCAGACCAAGTTTTATTGCCATTTCTTTAATTGCGTCGATTCCGATACGCAATGCAATTTGATAAAAGTATATGTCGCAAGAATGTTTTAATGCACCAACCAAGTCAACTTTGCCATGTCCTTTATCTTCCCAACAGTGATATCTTCTGTCGCCATAATCCCAATAACCAGGGCAAAAGATTTTTTCATTTGGTGTTATTGCACCAGATTCTAGACCTGCCAACGCAACAACAATCTTAAAGGTTGAACCAGGTGGATATAAACCTTCGATTGCTTTGTTCATAAAAGGTTTTGCAATATCTTGTCGCAGTCCGTTTATATATTCTTCGGCATCATCTTGTCTGAACATATTTGGGTCAAAACTGGGGACAGAAACCATAGATAAAATATCACCTGTTTCTATATCCAGTACAACACCGCATCCAGACCTGTGTTGTAATAATTCATCATACATAATGCGTTGAATATTATCATCAATAGTTGTTTTTATATCATCGCCAACTGTTGGTGATATAAATTGTGTTTTATCTTCACCTGTGACACGTCCAACAGCATTTGTGATTAAAACAGTTTGTCCAGATTTTCCTTTTATATCATTATCAAAACGTTTTTCTAAACCAGTTATACCAGTTGTAAAAAATGGATTATTTTGAACTGATTTTGATGGTTCACCAACATATCCAAAAATCTGTGCACCAGCGGCACCAATTTCATATACACGTGCATATCCGCTTTCTACGTGTAATCCAGACAGATTTTTTGCTTGTAATTTTGCCAGTGTGTTCCAATCTGTATTTTCGCTGACCAGTACCGGCTGAAATTTAGGTTGTTTTTTTATTTTAGATTTTATTTTTTCTATCTTTTTCTTACGTAATTTTAAATCGTGTGCCACAGTATCTATTAAACTATCGATATTTTTTGCTTCTTCTGGAATTATATATATACGATATATTGGCATATCACGTGATATAGGTGTATTGTTTCGCGATAAAATTTTGCCACGTTCAGGCATGTTTATTTGTATTCTGAACGAATTATTTTCACTTTTTCTTTTATAGTCTTTATAACTAAACAACTGCATTTGTAGCATACGAATAACCAGTACAGAGGTCAGTACAGCACCACCTGTTAAAAACAATGCACTGCGTCTATCAAAGGTACGTGAAACTTCTGTGTCAATCATGGTTCACCCTTTGAATTAAATTTGTTATTGGAATATATAACAGACAAGACCATAAAAACAGCCATATACCAGATATAAAAGTTAAAAATGTAAAATTTGTAACCATTTGGATAAAAATACTAAAACCTAAGAATACCATAAAAGCAGGCATTCCGTTCATATCCATACGTGTAACATCTATGATATTTTGAAAACTGTTTATCGCATAGAACAGGCAATACATCGCAATCCAAAAACAAACAGTTTCAAATTTGTAATCTATAACCAAACACATCAAAACAGAAAATATTGGAAACCACGATACAGGTCGTACAAATGAACAAAAGAATATAGGTATTATTGCTAAAATTCCTGCAGGATTCCAGAAAGATATAGACAATCGCCACAACCCCACTGTTAATAAAAATGGGAAAGAAATCCGCAAAAATTCAATCAAATTTTTTTTCATTTATATTCATTTTTTATTGTATCAAACTTTTGAACAATAACGCGTGATAATTCAGATAATTTTTTTACTTTTACATCTGTTTTATCGACAATTTCACCGACTAACAATCCAACAGGTAAAACCCCAGAAATATTACTGGTGATAAGTTTTATTCCGTTCGAAGGTTGAAATTCTGGATCGCTAAAAAATCCAATTGTTGGGTGTACAGAACCATTTCCAGTCATAAAGCCATAAACTTCGGACCCAACAACACGTACAGCAATGTTTGTGTCAACATCTGTTAGTGCACGTACACGTGAAAAGTTTTCTGCAACATCTATAACAATACCAACCAGATACATATCGGTACTGGTAACAACCATACCAGATTCAATATTATCTTTTGCACCGCGGTTTATGATATATGTGTTATGTCCCAGAATTTTATTGTCTGAAATAATATCTGCAATAACGGAATCACGTGGTTGTGAAGATATAATATTTAATTCGCGATTTAACTTTTTATTTTCAGCAAATGCAATATCGCACGCGTTTTTATTTGCCAATGCATCGTCCAGACGTGAACGCAACTCTTCGTTTTCGGCCCGCAGATTAGATAATTCAGAAACGTTATCTATTGTATTACCAATAACGCGTATTGGCCATGTAATAACATCACCAACAAACTGTGCCACAGGCACAACAACATGTGACAAAGCGTTCATCAGTTTATAATCAGGTTTTGCCACCATGATATAAATAAATAATACAGGCAAAACCGCGGCAGAAAGTACTGCCTTGACCAGTGGATATATTCTGGAAGATAGTTTTGTTTGGCTCATTTGTTTCCTAACTTTACAGTTAAAAAATCAGATATTCAATAAAAACTTGATTTTTCATTTATTTCTGCCAAAATACAGACGGTCGAAATGGCAAGGCATTGCCATCAGACTGTAGAAAACACTTAAATAAGAGGATATAAAATGCCAAAATTAAAGACAAAGTCATACTTGAAAAAGCGTGCGTCTATGACCGCAACCGGCAAAATCCGTGTTGCTCGCAACTCTCACAAGAAACTGTTGCGTAAAAAGTCTGCTCGTGCAAACAAAGCAGGTGCAAAACCACAGTACTTAAACGATAACATGGTCGGACAGGCAAAAATCCTGGCCCCATATGGTTTGAAATAATAAGGGGGTCTGGTCATGGCAAGAGTAAAACGCGGAACAACCGTTAAACAAAAACATAATAAAATATTGGCGCGTGCCAAAGGTTATTTGGGCCGTCATCATTCAACGTATCGTGCTGCACGTGAAAAAACAGAAAAAGCAGGACAGTATGCATATCGCGATCGTCGTGTTAAAAAACGCGAATTTCGTGGTTTGTGGATTGTTCGTATCAACGCAGCTGTACGTGCAAATGGTATGACATACAGCCAATTCATGAATGGCTTAAAGAAAGCAGGTGTTGCACTGGACCGCAAGGTCTTGGCCGAAATGGCATATGCAGGCGATGCTAACTTTGCCGCATTGGTTGAAACAGCAAAACGATTTATCACTGCCGAATCTAAATAATACCTTGTCGGCAGGTATATCTTTTGTAATAATAAAAGCCGTCAAAAGACGGCTTTTGTTTTTTGATAAAACGTTATATAGGGTAAAAGTTATGCAAGAAAAAATAAAAAATATAAATACATTGGAAGAATTACAGGCATTGTACACAGAAACATATGGTAAAAACGGTACAATGACGGCACGATTAAAAGAAATGAAAAATCTGGATAATGATGCACGTGCTGCATTAAATCTAGAAAATCAGGCACTGCGTGAATTGTTCAAAGTACGTCAGACAGAAATTGAAAATGCTGTTTTGATGGCGTCTTTGGAAAAAGAAAAAATGGATGTGTCGTTAAATCCAGTACCAGAAAATCGTGGTACATTACACCC
>JBKSMR010000018.1:0-3327 GCA_046881895.1 Alphaproteobacteria bacterium | reverse complement strand
GGCGAAGGGGTGCCCGTTAGGGCGGGGTAGTGGTTATTGATTATTTCTTCGATAGTAAGTATGACTTTATCAATATTGAATTTTACATCATGATCGTCAAAGTGTACGATATGCAACCCAAGTGATTTTAAATAATTATCTCGCTTTTTGTCATATGTATATTTGTTGTCATGTGAACAACCGTCAATTTCAATTACAAGATTTAGCTTTGGACAATAAAAATCAACGATATAATTTCCAATGATGCGCTGTCTGTCAAAATCAAGACCATTTGCACGCTTGTTTTTTAATAAATTCCATAACAAGACTTCGGACAGGGTTGAATTTTTTCGTAATTCACGTGCGTTTTTTCTTAACTCTTTGTTAGCAGGTAATTTTATTTGCATGATTTACCACTACCCCGTCCGCGTTCGCGTCCACCCCTTCGCCTAGCGAAGGGGATTATGTTTTCCACCGATTTTTGTGCGGCCACCCATCAGCGGTTGTAGTGCCTTTGGAATATTTACAGAACCGTCTGGGTTTTGGTGGTTTTCAATAACCGGTACAATTGCACGTGGCAGGGCAATGCCAGTGTTGTTCAATGTCGCACAGAATTGCATGCTGCCGTCTGATGCGCGGTATCTGGTATTTGTTCTGCGTGCTTGGAATTGACCAATCGAAGAACAAGACCCCAGTTCACGATATGTATTCTCGCTGGGGAACCAAGCTTCAACATCATGCATTTTTACTTTGTTGAATCCCATATCGCCTGTGCATGCCATAATAACGCGATATGGTAATTCTAAATCTTCCATAATTTCACACAAGTTGTTTAACAAATATTCATGCATTTCATCAGATTGTTCAGGTGTACAGTATATATATTGTTCAACCTTGTTAAATTGATGTATACGAACAATTCCGCGGGTGTCGCGACCGGCGGCACCTGCTTCTTTGCGGAAACATGGCGAAAAGCCAGCGTATTTAATTGGCAGATCTTTTTCATTTAAAACTTCGTCACTGTGCAGAGAATTCAAGATAATTTCTGCTGTTCCTGCCAAGCATCTGTCAGTATCGGTCAGCATAAATACATCGTTATTCATAACGGATATGTCTGTTCCCTTGAAGTGACCAGCATTAAATATTGTTTGTGGTTTTGTAATCGCAGGGCAGTTTACAAATGTAAATCCTTTGGCAATCAGTTTCTGAATCACATATGTTTGAATTGCCAGTTCCAGTTCTGCCGCTTCGCCAAACAGGGCGTATGTGCGTGTGCCACAAACAGATGCGATTTTTTCTGGTCTGTACCAATCGTTCATTTCCAGCAATTCCCACTGTGGACGTGGTGTAAAATCAAATTCACGTGGGGTGCCGATACGACGAACTTCGACATTTTCAGAATCGTCGCGACCAAATGGTGTGTCTGCACTTGGGATTTGAGGAACGCAATGCAGTAATTCATCAAGTTCTTTTTCGCGTTCTGCCAGTTCTGCCATATCATTTGCAATTTCCATATTTATTTCTTTGGATTTTGCAATCAGTGGCGCTTTGTCTGTGGCAGTTGGTATTTCGCGTGTGATTTTATTTTTTTCTGCAGTTTTGCTTTGTGTAATAGTTTTTAATTCGCGAACACGTGCGTCCAGTTTTAATATTTCATCTGTGTAATCTGTCATGCCTCTTAATTCGTATGCTTTTTTAACCATGTCTGGGTTTTCGCGAATAAATTTCATATCCAACATTTTTTATTATCCTTTGTTCATAAATTTGGATTCTATTCTATAACGGTTTATAATATTTGTAAAGAAAATGCGTGATAAATTATTCCCCCAACGGGGATGAGATAGAACTAAAAAATACAAAATTCAATATCATATCACGATAAATTGTAGAATAAATTTAACTTTTATTCAACAGTTTTTTTGGTAATTATTTTGGTTGTGTATGGTCGTTTATTTTGTTATATTGAGCGCAGTAAAAAAGGAAGAAAAGCAAATGTATGATGTAATTATTTTGGGTTCTGGGCCTGCGGGTTTGACAGCGGCACTTTATACTGCCCGCGCAAACAAAAAAACAATCGTGTTGGGTGGTGACAGATTGGGTGGTCAGATGGCTGGAATCGCCACATTGGAAAATTATCCTGGTTGGGCAGGCAGTGGCAGTGAATTGGCTGAATTTATGAAAAATCAGGCGGAAACATTTGGTGCAAGTGTTGAATTTATAAGTGCTACAAATATTTCAAAAGATGATAATGGAAACTTTGTTGTAGCAACAAATAATAACAAAGAATATGTTGGTAAAACTGTTATCGTCGCCACAGGTGCCAGTCCACGAAAACTTGAAATTGCTGGTGCACGTGAATTGATGGGGCGGGGTGTTTCGTACTGTGCGACATGCGATGGATTCTTTTACAGTGGCAAAACAGTTATCGTTATGGGTGGCGGAAATAGTGCGTTAAATGATGCGTTGTATTTGGCTGACTTGGCAAAGACCGTAAAAATCGTATATCGCAAATCTGAATTCTTTCGTGCCGAAGCTGTCTTGCGTGAACGCGTGGCAGGGCGTGAAAATATCGAATGCTTGTTTAATACAGACCTGGCAAAAATCGAAGAAAAGCCAGATTCCACAGATGGTGAACTGATTGTCACAACAACATCTGGCGAACAGTTAGTTGTTGATGGTGTGTTTGTTGCAATCGGGCACGAGGCCAATACAGATTATTTGTCTGAAGATATTAAACGTGATGCACTGGGTCGTCTTGCACCATCTGCATTACCGGCAGGTATGTTTGTTGCAGGTGATGTTCATTCTGACTTGAAAATGCAAATTGCAACTGCGGTTGGAACGGGATGTACGGCGGGTATGGATGCAATCGCCTATCTAAATAAATTATAAATTAAATATAATGGCATATCTACGAACAAACCCGAAACCTCATGTAACTTCTGTACACTACGGTTTCGGGTTTGTGCGTATCTATACCATTATCTTTAATTTTCCGCTAATCACTACCCACTAGATTATTTCTTACCAAAGTGTTTCTTTAATATATCATACGCAGTGGAAATGCGCGCAAATTCTGTTGCAGCGTTCTGTTTGTCAGTTGCAGTGTCCGGGTGGTACTGTTTTGCCATTGCACGATATTTTATACCGACTTCACGCCATGTTGCAGATATTCCTAAATCAAATACTTTCAAGGCAGATACGACATTTGTTGGTAATTTGCTTTTGGCAGGCATACGGTCAAATTTGCTGCGGCCGGTAATAAAGTCGTTCAAAAATTTAGTGTAATCAACTGCGTCTTTGTTGGCGGATTCAGTGTCTTTTAATGGGGCACCAAATGTTTGTTTT
>JBKSMR010000017.1:0-5901 GCA_046881895.1 Alphaproteobacteria bacterium | reverse complement strand
AAAGTCCCACTCCTGCCTTCGCAGGAGTGACAAGAGTGGCAGGGAATGACAAAGTAGATAATCATCTTACAGAATCATCGTGAATCAGGTATTCAATACCATCCATAACAATATGTAATAACTGTGTCGCATTGATTGATGTTTTTGTAATGCTGCTGTTTTGTTTTGGTGTTGCATTGGCAGAATACACAGTATCGTTAACACGAATATATAAACGATGTTCTGTTGGGTTTGCTGGTTCCTGGTGCACATATAAAACATCATCATCAATATGTAACTTGCGTCCGCATTGTAATTTAGTCCACATACCAATTGGTGCAAAAGGTGCGTTTTCTGGACAGATTGTAATTCCCTGGGCAATCGTTTCATTAAAGGTATATGCACCCCCAGGACAATAGTTATTTTCAGGACAAATAACACATCCATCTGTATTTGCGGGCATGTAAAATCCCGTTGCACAATCGTGTTTGTTCGCCTCATATATTGCAAAAATATCGGTTGGGAAATTTGCCGCACACACATTGTTCATTGTGGTTGTGATATTTTCTGTAAAATATAAACCTTGAAACATATCGGGATTAAATTGAAATGTTCCGCCGGGACAATTAAAACCACTGGGGCATGGTTTGCACTGGTCTGTGTTCGCAGGCAGAAAATAACCAGAATTACAAACATAAGAACCAATAACAATTCCTTGGTCAGCGTCTGTGTTAAATGTGTATGTTCCCCCGGCGCAATATCGCCCATATAGACATGGCTGGCATCCATCCGTATTTGCCGGTAAATAATAACCAGACGGACAATCGTAAGTATTGATTTTATATACTGCAACATACACTGTATTCGCAGAATCGCAAACAATATCATCCGCCATCGCAATTTGCGTTATAAATACGAACGATAAAAATGCGAATAATTTTTTCATAAATTATTCACCGATAATTGGTCCCGCAATAAAGTCACCAGTACCGGCATTATAATAGTATTTGCGTTCCACTTTATCGTACATACATGGCACACCATATTTATCAAGAACAGGGATAAAATCGCGAACAAGGACGTCATTGTCGTAGATTTGGAAATAGAACAGGCGCATTTTCGTGTTATAAGTGTACCCAGGTTGATTTGAAGAAAATATATACATACTAATATCACGTATAAATGTTTTTGCATTTAAAACAATTGGGGTGCTCATTGCCCCATTTATAGAGTAATTTACAATATGTTTATTCCAATCGTATTCAATTATGTCATCAATATAAATTTTCTCTTTTGTATATCTAACATCGCCAAATGAAAAATATAACGTTCCATTCCATATAAACGATGCAAAATTATATACGCTACCAAAAAAAATACTGTCGGTTCCTGAATTGCCAAATGTTTGGATTTTTGTTTTAACTCCCGTGTATGCATTAGGTACATACCCCGTATCAATATACTGTGTTCCTGTACTCTCTAAATATTCAATCGGGAAATAAGCATCCCACCCCTGAAACGTATAACCATATTTTTCTGGGGCGGTTGGGGGCGTGACATTTTCACCAGATTCACATGTGGTTGTGTGAAATATATTTCCATCAACATACCAATTTATCGTGTGTGCAATTGCGGTGGTGGCGATAAATAGTGCTGATAAAAACAATAAAATTCTTTTCATAACATCCCCCTGTTTTTGTATCAAAAAACCGCCATGGAATGACGGTCGGGGAGTTGGTGTCAGCAAACAAATGCTCCGTTACCTTACGATAAACGGCTCCCCAACCATTGGTTGTGGAGAAATAACGGCGCAAAAAGCACCGAAAAAAGACATCAGATTACGATGCTTTTGCACCGTGTTTGCGGGCCACCACAGCCCCGAACCCAATTCCCATCAGGTTCGTTTTAATTATAACACACATGTAAACAAATTTCAAAAAATAATACAGATTCTGTTGTTTTTTCTGTTGTTATTTTTTTCTAAATGTTCTAAATTTTTAATGCTATGAGTAAGGAAATTATTGAAAATATTGATTCACAACAGTTGTCAGATGCGTTGTCTGAACGCTATCTGTCGTATGCGGTCAGTACGATTGTGTCGCGTGCGTTGCCTGATGTTCGCGATGGGTTAAAACCTGTACACCGTCGTATTTTATATTCTATGTTGCGTCAGAAATTGTCGCCAAATGCCGCTTTTCGTAAGTGTGCAACGGTTGTTGGTGACGTGCTGGGTCACTATCACCCACATGGGGACAGTTCTGTATATGACGCAATGGTTCGCCTGGCCCAGGATTTTTCTGTGCGTTATCCGCTGATTGATGGGCAGGGGAACTTTGGTAATATCGACGGCGACCCCCAGGCTGCATATCGTTATACAGAATCCAAGATGACCGAAGCGGCCATGCTGATTATGGAAGGGCTGGACGAAAACAGTGTTGATATGATGCCGAACTTTGACGGCACAACATTGGAACCAGTTGTTATGCCGGGCGCGTTTCCGAATTTATTGGCAAATGGTGGTATGGGTATTGCGGTTGGTATGGCAACAAATATCCCAACACATAATGTGGCCGAGGTTTGTGATGCCCTGAATCTGGTTGTGGATAAACCTGATGCGACAACTGCCCAAATTATGAAAAAGATGGTTGGACCTGACTTTCCAACAGGTGGCGTTTTAATTGACAGTTTTGAAACCATTGTTAAAAACTATGACACGGGCAAGGGCGCATTTCGTATTCGTGCCAAATGGGAAATTGAAAACTTGGAACGCGGTGGCTGGCAGGCTGTTGTAACTGAAATTCCATACGGTATTGTAAAGTCCAAGTTGGTTGAACAAATCGCATCATTGATTGATGCGAAAAAGTTGCCACTGGTTGACGATATTGTTGATGAATCAACCACAGATGTTCGTATTGTTATCACGCCAAAGTCACGCAATATACCTGCGGATAAAATGATGGCACACTTGTTTGCGATGTCTGATTTAGAATATCGCTTTAACATGAACTTTAATGTTATCGATTCCAAGGGTGCACCACGTGTAATGCCGATTGGCGATGTGTTGCGTGAATTTATCGCACATCAAAAAGACGTATTGCGTCGTCGTACCCAATGGCGTTTGAATAACATTGCACGCAGATTGGAAATCTTGGGCGGGTTGCTGGTTGTATACTTGAATCTGGACAGGGTAATTGAAATCATCAGAAACGAAGACGATGCCAAGGGCGTATTGATGACTGAATTCAACCTGACAGAAATTCAGGTCGAAGCGATATTAAACACCCGTCTGCGTTCGTTGCGTAAACTGGAAGAAATGGAAATCAAGCGCGAAGATGCCGCCTTGCGTGCAGAACAAGAACAATTACAGACCCTGTTGGCCAGCGAAGATGCTCAAAACGAACAGTTAAAGGCATGGTTTAACGATATCAAAAAGACATACGATAAAAAGACTAAATTGGGTCGCCGTCGCACAACATGGGCAGAACAGACAGAAGAAATCATTGTTAATGCAGATGAATTTATCGAAAAAGAACCGCTGACAATTATCTTGTCAACAATGGGCTGGATACGTGCGGCCAAGGGACATTTGGATTTAAATGCGCTGGATATGAAATTCAAAGAAGGCGACGAATTGCAAATTGCGTTCCATGCCATGTCCACTGACAAAATAAACTTGTTTGTGTCCAGTGGTAAAATGTTTACATTGGTGGCAAATGATTTGCCATCTGCGCGTGGGTTTGGTGAATCTGTTCGTATGATGGCGGATATCGGTGCAGACGAAGAAATTGTTCATGCGTTTGTACTGGACACAAATGCCAAGTATTTATTGGCAACCCGTCATGGAAATGGATTTATTATATCTGGTGAAAACTGCTTGGCACAGACGAAAAACGGCAAACAGGTTATGAACATTGATGGCAAGAATACTGCACATATGTGCGTGCCTGTAAATGGAGATATGGTTGCGATGTCTGGGTCAAATGATAAATTGCTGATATTTACAACGGCTGAAATCCCAGAAATGTCCAGGGGCAAGGGTGTAATCTTGCAGAAATATAATGCGGAACGCACATATATCTTGGATATAATGTTCTTTAATGAAGCTGATGGTTTCGGCTGGACGACTGGTCGCGGCACAACCAAGATGGATAACTGGTCGCCATGGCGTGGCAAGCGTGCATCCCAGGGTCGCACAGTGCCAGTTGGATTTCCACGCAGTGGAAAATTTGGAAAATAAAAATCCCCCAAACGGGGGATTTTTTTATCGTGATAATTGACGTAATGCGCTGTCAATAGAGCGTATATAAGATTGTAAGTTTTCTATTTTTTGTTGTTTGTTTGCGTCGCTTTCATTGGATGCGTAAACGCCTGCAACCTTCATTGCCAGTTCTTGTTTATTCGACACCAGTCTGGTAAGTTTGTCGCGTTTCTGTTGTTGTTCATGTCTGTATATTGTTCTGTTTAATACGTACCACAGCTTGCGAAATTTTTCTATGTGTTGTTCGCTGTCGTATTTTTCATCCATCAGCAGCAAAAAGCGTGCCATATCAACAGACCTGGTATTATTTAACAGCATGCTATACTCTTTTTTGTTTCTGACTAAAAATCCCCCAACTGGGGGATTTTTTTATTTCGCTTCGTCTTCTGGGATAACAGAAACAGTTTTTCTGTCGCCGTTGCCCTTTTTGAATTTAACGATGCCGGCGATTTTAGCAAAGATTGTGTGATCTTTACCCATACCAACATTCAAGCCTGGATGTACAGATGTACCACGTTGGCGAATAATGATATTGCCTGGGATAACACGGCTGCCACCAGCTTTTTTAACGCCCAATCTGCGTCCTGCAGAATCGCGTCCGTTCGAAGATGCCGAACCAGCTTTCTTATGTGCCATAGTCTATACTCCTTAGGCTTTGATATCTGTTATTTTCAAAACAGTAATGAACTGACGATGACCGGCAGTGCGGCGATAATTTTGGCGACGTTTTTTCTTGAAAACCAAAATTTTGTCAGCACGTTTCTGTTCAACTACTTCTGCGACAACCTTGGCACCGTCAACAAATGGAGTACCAACTTTGTCACCGACCATTAATACTTGGTCAAATTCAACTGAACCTGTGGCATTCAGTTTTTCAACCTTGATAATATCGCCGTTTGCAACGCGATATTGTTTGCCACCAGTTTGAAAGATTGCATATGTGCTCATATTCTTTCTCTTGTTTTTTCTTGTTTTGTTGTAACTTATTTTCGTGTTTTGACGAAAAGTTTATGCAAATTATATGTAATTTATATATAAAGTCAAGCGTTTTGTAGAAAAAATTATGCAGAACAATAAAAAAGACATAAAAAAATCCCCAATTGGGGAAATTTTTTATAGCATAGTAAGCCCATAAAACGATTAGTGAGGCATTTTTGCTTCTGTAAACACAACGTGCTTGCGCAATTTTTTGTCATATTTACGGAACTTCATTTTGCCCTGTGTGTTTTCAGACTTAGTATTTTTTGTTGTAATATAGAACACGCCAGTTTCAGCGTTTTTCAACTGTACAACTTCTTTGCTGCCTTTTTTAGATGCCATTTTATTTGCCTTTTATCTTTATTCTGCGACCGATTTTAGGGTATATGTAACAAAAAATCAAGTCTTTTTTACAAAAAAAGTTTTTTTGTGCGTTTGGGGATTGTTTTTTTGTGTCGCTAGGCCAAATACTTCATTGGACACTCGATTTTCCTAGTTGGCAAAGCCAATAAGTAAAATTGGTGGTGCGGGTAAGGAGACTTGAACTCCTATGGGTTGCCCCGCTGGAACCTAAATCCAGTGCGTCTACCAATTTCGCCATACCCGCTTTTTTTATATCAATATACTGGATAGTTTCTTGGGAACGAAGGGTCAGGATATTCTAAATCGGATTTAACCCCGCATCC
>JBKSMR010000016.1:0-1538 GCA_046881895.1 Alphaproteobacteria bacterium | reverse complement strand
ATTCGTGCTGCTTTCTTGGCGTTCAATAAAATGAACTCTCCAAAGACAGTTGCTGCACGTCGTGGCAAAACAGTTGCAGAAATCATCGCTGGTCGTGATGGTAAAAAATTAGAAGTTGCAACAGAAGATAAATAATCTGGGCAAAAGATAAATAGGAGTTTTAATTATGGCTAAAATAGTTGTAAAACAAGTTAAAAGTACTATCGGTCGCCCAGAAGCACAAGTCAAAATTGTAAAAGCATTGGGCCTGGGCCGTATCGGTAAAACCAAAGAAATCACAGATTCTGAATCTGTACGTGGCATGATTGCTAAGGTTTCTCATTTGGTAGAAGTTGTTGCTTAAATAAATTAAACCGAGTATAAAAACAACATCTTGTTTTTATGCGACAAAGAACTACATAGGTAGTTATAGGACAAAAGGAAAAAGAAATGAAATTAAATGCATTGATGGATAATTTTGGTGCACGTCAAAACGCAACACGCGTTGGTCGTGGTATGGGATCTGGTTCTGGTAAAACAGCTGGTCGTGGTCACAAAGGTCAAAAGGCACGCAGTGGTTCACGTAAACAAGCGACATTCCAAGGTGGTCAGATGCCAATCTTGCGTCGTTTCCCAAAATTTGGTTTCAATAACCCATTTGCAAAAGAATACGTCACAATCAACTTGGGCGACATTGAAAAGTTCATCGCAAGTGGTAAAATTGATGCATCTGCACCAATTACAATTGATACATTGTTGGCTGCAAAAATCATCAACCGTAAAATGGATGGTTTGAAAGTTTTGGCAAGTGGTGAAATCAAATCTGCTGTAAATATTATTGCAGAAAAATGGTCAAAATCAGCCGAAGCAGCAATTGTAAAAGCTGGTGGTTATATTAAAAACAACTAAATAAAACAATCTTTGGGCATCCGGGAAACTGGGTGCCCATGCAATGGTTAAAATATCTTTCAAATGAAATTCTTGAAACGCTTTTTCGGTAACTTAAGTGATTTACAGAAACGTATTCTGTTCACATTGGGGGCACTGATTGTTTATCGTATTGGGTCGTTTATTCCATTGCCAGGTGTAAATGCGTCTGCTGTATTGCATTTGTTCCAAGGCGATAATGGAATGATGGGTATGTTTGATATGTTCAGTGGTGGTTCGCTGTCACGTATGTCTGTTTTGGCATTGAATATTTTCCCTTATATCTCGGCTTCTATCGTTTTACAATTGTTAAGTGCAACAAGTAAATCATTGGGCGAATTGCGTAAAGAAGGCGAATCTGGTCGCACAAAAATCAACCAATATACACGCTATTTGGCGGTATTCTTGGCGGTTGTGCAAGGTTGGGCAGTTATTCGTGGTTTGGAAATGATGGCACCTGTAAATGGTGTGTCTGCTGTTGTAAATCCGGGTTTTGCGTTTGAAATGTCTGCGATTATTGCATTGGTTGGTGGTACTGTATTTGTTATGTGGTTGGCAGAACAAATTACTGCACGTGGTATCGGGCAGGGTGCATCACTGTTAATCTTTGCAGGTATTATTGCAGAAGTTCC
>JBKSMR010000015.1:0-18813 GCA_046881895.1 Alphaproteobacteria bacterium | reverse complement strand
TGCGCGACATGTACATAAACCGCAAATCGTTCCCCGACTTTATGGAAACGGCATACGATTGGATAAACAAAAACGAACCAGAACTGCGTGAAAAAATCGCCGTGGCAGAAAGCAAATAAAAACACCGCCCAATCGGGCGGTGTTTTATGATACCTTTGAAAACATTTTCATATCACGTGGCACACCACGCAAGACGAAGTATTTACGCAACACGCCTTCACACTCATAACCGCAACGCAGGGCCACAGCAGCAGACGGGATATTTTTTGCATCAATTGTTAATTGAATACGTTTTAACCCCATGTCAGCAAAACCCATTTCAGTCAATTTATTCAATGCACGTGTCATAATACCACGACCATTAAAACCGTGTGCCAACCAATAACTGATTTCACCCATGTTGTCGTCAGTATCAACAAAACTAATCTTGCCCACGATATCATCCGCCACCATGATAAAGTACGAACACTTATCATCGCCATATGACTTTTCAATATTCGCCAGTGTTTTATCGGTTGTGGTATAGCCATCAACCCATTCCAAGAATTCGCCCAGGAATTCACGATTGGCATTTATAACAGCCAATAGGCGTTTAGCGTTTTCCGCCGTTGGTTCCAATTTTACCAACTGAAAATCCCCCATATCAATAACGCGTGGAAATTTGTGTATTATTTTTTCCATTTGCTTTTCCTTTGATTATCTTGTGCATTATACCACATTTTTTATCAAAATGCTATGTGGGGTGATGTGTGATGCAGGCGGACCAAATCAACTGTCCGACCACTATTGGGAATCTTGGACTTTGGACCGAACTTGGCATCCCGACAAGGGCAGACACCAGAAAGATAGTCCAAAAATCCTACACTGCTTGTGATAACCAATCCGGCATGTCAATCAGCGTAAATTTTTCACCATCATATTCCAGTTTGAAATATTCTGCATTTGGCATTCCGCCACGTGGCCATTTTATATCTGTGAATTGTTTGATTATATTTTTCGCCACCCCCGTATGTGTTGCAATGGCGATTGTTTTGCCGTCTGAGTTTTTTACGATATCCAATATCGCATTACGAACACGTGCAATAAACATATTATAACTTTCACCGTTTGGTGGGACATAATCGTCATTAGACAGCAATGCAAACGGCGCATAAATTACATCACCCGACATATCAATCGGGGTATCTGCAGGGCCATCAGTCAATTTTACAATATGTCCACAAAAATCACCCATATTCCATTCACGCAAATCGCCATTTGTTATAATCTGTTGGTCGCCAACCACCGCACGTGCCGTATCAAACGCACGCGACAACGACGAAGAATACACAACATCAAATTTTACGTCCGTCAATTTTTGTGCCAACACTTGTGCTTGCAACACGCCATTTGCATTTAATGGCACGTCCAACCACCCCTGCATACGTTTTTGGATGTTTGCGTCTGTTTCGCCATGTCGAAAGATATAAAGTATTTTTTTCATGATAGTATTATACAATCTAAACCACCAATTATCAACATGTACTATCTGTTAACATGCTATGTGAGGCGATGTGTGATGCAGGCCGAGTAATCTATTACGGAAACCCGTTTCAAAACGCACCAAACGGTGCGTTTTTTCTACAATAACTATGATTTAACGACTAAACTGACATAAAAATCGATTTAATTTATTAAATTTTGCATATGTATATTCTTCTAGAAACTTAGGATTGCGGGAACATATATTATATGTTTCATGTGGGTAAAATCCCGTATTGCCCCCCAATGTTGGGGTCAATATTCTGAAATTCTTTTCTTGAAATTCGTCATCAGCATAATACATCTGAATTGCATTATAGAACAAGTACATTTGTTCCGGATTTTGTGCCATACGAGACATATGGTGTATAATTGGAATACGTTCAATTCGCGGAGAATATATTTTTGATATAGATGTTTTTTGCGATTTTCGTGCAACTGCATTATTTACACGCCTTGAAAATTCTGCTGGATTCATACAAGGCTCAACCCCATATTGCTGAGCATAAATCATAACCGTTTTTGGATCGTGCAAATCATCTAAAACGGGTGCTGTGTGATTAATTTTCTGTAATGTTTGTGTATAATTTGCATATATTTTTTTATCTTCGGGAATTTTATCTGATAACAGAACATAATACTGAAAAGTATTAAACAAATCGACATAACACCACAATTCATTATGCTGTGAAAACAGTATCATATTGTGAAAGAGTTCCATTGCACCGCCATCCAGTTCCAAACTAACGTCAACAGGATTTAATGGGCAAAATGGGATAATGTTATAGTTATACTTTATGCTGTTTACTGTATTGCCAGATTTATCTACAATCAAACCCGGTTCTAAATATTTAAAATCAACATTGTGTGCCATTGCGTAATTAAATGCGATTTTTGCAACCCCTGTTTGAAAAGCAGAATTTTTTAAATCAAAATTATAGCTGACAATTTGCAGTGGCAGTTTTGATATATCGCAACGCAATTCGCGGCTTAATTCTGGGCAAGATACAACCTTGCCTGCTTTGATATTCGCATTATAATATTTGCCATTATATACAACTGTGCCTGTGCACGACGGCATAGACTTTGTATTATTGGTTTTTGAAAAATCATCTATTCTGCTAATTATTGGATTAAATATTTTTGTAAAAGGCGCATCGATATGCTGGCTGATAAAATTATTACATTCAGGACAGCATATGTCTTCTGATTCATATAAACCACCCAGCGCGTTTTGAATAACATGTTCTTTACTGCGCGTTGTGATTTCTCGGTTACAATAAATACAATTACATCTTTGAGCCATAACAGACATTATTATATGTACCTATTTTTCTTTTGTCAACCTGTTTATAAAATCTTTGGTTCCCCTTTTTGACTTTACATTACTAGAAAAACAGATTTAAACAGAATTAAACTTGCCAAAATGCTATGTGAGGCGATGTGTGATGCAGGCTGAGTAATCTATTACGGCTACCCGTTTTAAGAACGCACCATTTGGTGCGTTTTTTTCTCTTGGCATAAATGCCTGCGAGGCAACCGTAACGATTTCGCTACGTTATACTTGCAAAATCTACTTGTTGTGTTTGGATTTCTTTGCCCTGGCAAAAACGCAATATAAATATATAGGATATTATACATTGCATTTATGCTCTGTTAATTATATGATTAAATACATCTTGATAAATATCAGCCCAAGGAGCAGAACATGAAAAAAATTGCAATACTAACATCAATCTTGGCATTGACCGCATGTGGCGGCGGTTCAGGCGGTGGTGGTTCTGCCCCAATTATGCCAGATGCACCTGTAACACCAGACACACCATCTTTGGCATGGGAAACTGTTGATGAAGACTTTGGTCTGGGGATGGTTGATATTAATGCAACACGTTCTGCCAATGTAGACAAGGCAATTAAAATTGCACAACTAATTGAAGATGAAAACGCCGGATTTGAACACGATGCATCAATTGTCAGAAACGCATCTGCAAGAAAAATGAAATCTGACGATTTAAATATAACACAAGAAGACATTGATAAAGCATACGCAACAATGCATGACATTTTTGTAAATCATAATTACAAAGATTATACAAATCATGATGTTCTGGTATCCCTGGCATTGATTTATATGGACAAGGCAAAAATCTTGGAATTGTTGGGTAATGGCGGCAATGACCTGGATGAAAAAATAGCCGAACTGATAGGCGGATTGAAAGATAACGACGATTTCTTTAAAGATGCCCAAGATATATATCAGGGATTTGGCAAAGAATTTGACCTTACATTAAAAAATGCACACTTTTATCATAACAGCCAAGATGATAACTACTATACCTTTGTATTTGACGGCGATAAATTGGTCGCATTACAAGAAAAGGATGGCGATACATATGACAAAGATAAAAACGGTTCATTTATAAAAAGATTCAATGGATACGAATATACATTTGACTTTCAAAGTGATGAAAATGATAGCCGATATTTTAGTGGAACTGTAGATAAATTTTATAAAGAAGAACCATCAGAAGAACAATTAAAAGACGACATAATGGCCGAAATAAGGGAAACAAACAATTGTGATGAAGAAACCTTTGCCAAGATACAAGAAATTTTGGATAATGCGATAGTTTATTCCATGAAAGAAACTGGCGAAGAAGAAATAGAAAACCACATTGTTGGCAGACGTGCAGATTATACGGATATTGTTCGTATTGAAACCGGCAGCAAAGAATTAGGCCTAAGATATTCTGACTTTGGACTGATTTATGAAATTTTAAAGTTATATGAACAAGACGATTTGCTGGCCGGCACAAATCTAAAAACTTTTGAATATACCGAACATGGTGGCCTTATTGGTGGGTACGAAGACAAGAAAGCCGTCCCAACACAAAACACCACATATACGGGTGCTTCGTATGCTGGATTGACCCGTAAAACGGCCGACAAGGATATGGGGGGTGTACTGGACCTGGAACAACTGCAACCACGAAATGCTTATTACAGGGGAACTGCGAAATTAACCATTGACGACAACATGGAACAAAAATTGGTTGCAGATTTTTCAGATGCCGGTTGGTATGAAGTCACTGTTGCAGATCTGACATCTGATCCAAAATTTACCTTTGACGCAAAAGGTAACGAAATACACGCAGATTGGCAACCACGCCCAGACACCCATGATGGTAAAATGGAAAATCAGAATATCAAATTCTATGGTCCAACACCAGATAACGCAACAGAAGCGGTCGGTCTGATTCAATACATTGAAGACAAGGTTAGCAATGGTGACTGGACATTCAAAGCCGACATAACATTTGGTGGCAAACGTGATTAATTGAAAAAATTATTCATCCAGATTGCGTTAATATTTCTGCCCATGTTTTCATGGGCAGAAATATTATAAGTACGACTTTACTGACTGAACAACTATGGCAAATTGTTTTCTTCGTATGATTTCTTTGCTTTTTTGATTTTTGTGTTGGGTGTGCCGCCTGTGCGGGGTGCGTAATTCCAAGCCAATCCCACCCCACGTCCCCAAACCACCAAAAACTGTGATGCAGGCTGAGTAATCTATTACAGCTACCCGTTTAAGAATGCACCAAACGGTGCGTTTTTTTGTTTATTTTTTTTTGACATTTTTTTGCCATAAAACAAAATCTGCAACCAATGCAATTCAGAAAAAAACTGGTTGATTTTAGTCTTATTTTGTTTTACAGTACAAGCCACGATTTATGGTTTAGTGTTTTAAACCATGCAGAATCAACAATAAATTTTATATAAGATACCAGCATTAAAAAGCAGCACCAAACAAGGAGTAAGAATTATGCATCTTTTTAAACGCCACGATACTGAATATAACCTGATTGCGAAATCAAAATATTTTAATAAGCGCTGGTATTTAAAGACTTATCCAGATGTTGCGGCGGCGGGAATAGATCCCGTACAACATTATATCGATTTTGGCTGGAAAGAAGGTCGTAATCCATCATCCAAATTTGATACAAATGCATATTTGAATAACAGTCCTGATGTTAAACAGGCTGATATAAACCCGTTATTGCACTATGAACAACACGGAAAACAAGAGGGACGCTTTGTTTACGACTCACAAGCAACAACACAAAAAATTATTCCACAAAAATATAAAAATAAAATTGGTGTTATATACACATGTATAACTGGGGATTACGACGGTTTAATTAAACATCAGTGTATAAATAACAACTTTGATTATGTGTGCTTTACAGACAATAAAACATTATTAAATAAAAAAAATATAAGTGGGTGGGATATCAAACCATTAAAATACAACAAGAAAGATAAAATTCGTAATGCAAGATGGCACAAAGTTCACCCTGAAAAATTATTTCCAAATTACGATTTCAGTATTTGGATTGATGGAAATTTAGACGTCTTGAATGAAAAATTATTCCAAAAATTTGATAATTTTAAAAAGAAACATGCAATTATATGGACGTATAAACATCCATTACACGACTGTGTCTATGACGAAGCAGACCTGTGTTTAAAACTAAAAAAAGATTTCCCAGAAGTCATACATAAACAAGTTGATTTTCTGCGTTCTGAAAAATATCCAGAACACAATGGGGCAGCAGAAACAGGAATTGTAATCAGAAATCATTCAAATAAACAGTATGCGAAGATTGCTGACACATGGTGGAATATGATAAGTAAATTTTCTAGACGCGATCAACTTGGTTTCGGTTACGCATTATGGAAACATGGCCTTGATATCAGTAACGTTTTACAAGGAACAGATACTATCTGCACAGAGTGCGGAATTGGAAAAGTATTGCACGAAAGTAAGAGTGGCAAAATAGCCCAATTTGAGCCAGTTGAAAAATTATCTATTATAATTCCTGTGTATAATGCATTAGATGAGGTAAAAAGCTTATTTGACAGCATATTGAATTCGGAATTAACTGATGCCACAGAAATAATTGTTGTGAACGATGCTTCAAAACAAGAAACAACCAATTTCTTGCGAGATTTTTCAGCAAAACATCCTAGATTTCAATTATTAGAAAATCAAAAAAATCTAGGTTTTGTTGGGACTTGCAATCGCGGCATGAAGGCTGCATCAGGCGACGTTGTTATTTTGTTAAATTCTGACACAATAATTCCAAAATCATTTGAAAAGAAAATCATATATTTCTTTAATAAAAAGAAAAATACAGGACTAGCTTCACCGATATCAACAGATACGGGCTTGTGGAAGATTCCAATGCCAGAAACTTGGACAATAGATGATATGGATAAGTTAGTTGAATCTTTATCCAAAAAAGAATTTCCAGAAATGCTATGTCCCGAAGGTTTTTGTATCTGTATCAGAAAACAAGTCTTGACCGAAGTCGGATATTTGGACGAAATTTATGGACGTGGTTATTGCGAAGAAACAGACCTTGATTTGCGTGCATTGAATAACGGTTGGGAATTAAGGTTAATTGACAATCTGTTTGTTGCCCACAAACATCATGTTTCCTTTGGTTCCAAGTTACGCGATGAACAAATTGCTAAAAATTCTAAGATTTTGTGGTCACGCTGGCGTCCATTGTATGACAGATATGCGAAAAAAATAAATACCCTAGAGATGATTCGTAAAAAAACAGATCAAATTTTAAAACACATACAAACAACGACTGTTGATGAAAACAAAAATTCCGTAACGATTGGACACAATATCAATCTAAATATATCTATTTCCGGAAGAAAAAATGTAGTTGTCGTAAAATCGGCAGAATTACCATCAATCTTGTCAATTTCTATTACTGGCAATAACAACACAATCTATATAGATAATTCTAACAGAATTAAAGAATTAAAGATTGCAATTGGTTCATTAGATATTGTTAAAATAAACAATACATCTGTCAAGATAGGCTCTGGATTCTCATGTGGTGCATCACAACTTTTTGTATACAATGATAACAGCGTTGTAAATATCGGCAAAGACAATTTATGGTCTTGGGATATTGTTTTACGTTCAGGCGAAAGGCCTCATTTGTTATTTGATTATAAAACTGGCAAATGTTTGAATCGTCCTGGGAACGTACAAATTGGCGATCACGTATGGATTGGGCAAAATGTTGGCATTATGTCGCACGCACAAATTCCTAGCTATAGTGTGATTGGTGCTTTTAGTGTTGTCACACGTAAATTTACGATGGAACATACTATGATTGCTGGAAATCCTGCGACAGTAAAAAAGAAAAATATCCATTTTGAAAAAAATCGTACAAAAATATCTGATCCAAGGTATAAGATATAACAAGACTTATAGAAAAAATCATATAATACACAAAAAAATGGCGATAAAATATCGCCATTTTTTTTTAACTATTTGTATTACCAAAACAGACAACGCTTTTTGTTGTAAGATTGGTTATCGTGCCATTAACAGCAGAACCAGAACCAATCATTATATATGTGCCAACTGTAACAATATTATTTGTTGCATCATAGGCCGCAGACGCAGAAAAAGCAAGCGTTGTAGAATTAAGTATTATGTTCCTTTCAGAAAAATTACCACCCATCAACGTCTGGGTTAATATACTGGAAACAGTAAATTTTCTATTCTTTAATGTTCCGTCATCATTTCGTCCATTTGGTATCAACCCCGATATACCTGGCAGAGCAAATATTGTTCCCCCAATATATCCAAAACCATTGAATACTTGGTCTATGCTGGATATAGCACCATCGGATACTGTAACAATAGCAATAGGCAAAGAAACCTCCCATTCCCGCCAACCACTTGATGTCCAACGATAGATTTTATTATCTGTGATATTCAAAAACCTTTTGTACACAGCACCATCTGTGGGCAACAAATCCCCAGAACCACACTGTGACACCGAACAATTTACATCTGACTGAAAAGCCCCGTTAGACATAGCAACAAACACCATATATTGACCATCTGTGGTTAATGTGCCAGATTGATCTGCTGTTATTATTTTTGTTTTCCCGTTTGGTGCAATTATCTTTGATCCTGCTTTCAATATCAGTGTATCATTAGATAATTCTAGTTTGATGTTTTGCGGAATTTCTGTGATACAATTCGCTGTATACGAGAAAAAATCATCCTTGGACATTACTTTGCCATTTTGTATTTCGCGTTCCAAATCCATAATTTGCTGATTTAATTCATCTATACGTGCCAACAAAACAGATGTTGATTCTTTGTCCGCGATTTCACTGTATTGTTCATACAATTCGTCTATTTCATCTTTGCGATCTTTGATGACTTCCATTAAATAATTCGCATCTTGATTCATTGTTTCTGATTCTGGCTTTACCGTTTGCTGATAATCTATCATACGCACTAATGGTAATTGGCGTGCAATTGTAATACTATCTAGTGCAGTTGGTGGAATATCAAAAACAACCTTGCCACCAACATATGGAATATCTGCATTCAATCCAGCAGACGTTCCAACAATAGTATACCCAGTGGCCGGGGTATTATTTTTAGTGACAACTATATTAGTATTTTCAAAATACGGGAAATTAAAATAAAATTCTGTGATTTCACCATTCCCCATACATGATACTTTTTGCATGTAAACTCCTTTTCGTTATAACAAAAAAAATCCCTGCGTAATGCAGGGCATAAAAAAACGGCCGATAAACATCGGTCCGCTGATATGTCTATATTATAACATAAATCAGCTTGTAAAACAACAATATAATTTAACATACGTAAAAAAACACAACGTAAAAACATTCACTTTAAAAAAGCAAATAAAAAAACCGCCCATCGGGCGGTGTAGAAATTATTTACCTAATAATTTTAATATTGTATCAACTGTTTCAGACATATATGTATCCAAACCAAATGTTGATTTGTATTCACTGGTATCAACATCGTTTACACGATATTTAACCTCTATCGCGTTATTTGCCAAATTCTTGGCAGATACAATCAGACGAATTGGTGATGCAATCAAATCTGCATCTGCAAACTTTTCACCAGCACGTACATCACGATTATCTAAAATCGCTTCTATGCCGGCAGACTTCAAATCATTATATATTTTTTCTGCCAATGGTAATGTCTTGCCTTCTTTGTCTGGCAAGCCGATTACATGAACCGCAAATGGTGCAGTTGCCATATTCCAAATTGGCCCCTTGTCATCTGCACTTTCTTCCATAATCGCGGCCATCGTACGACCAACACCGATACCATAACACCCCATAATCGGATGTTTAGATTCACCATCTGGTGCAGTATATGTTAAATTCATAGAATCTGAATACTTGGTTCCCAATTGGAAAATATTACCAATTTCAATTCCACGAACCTTGTCTAATTTTTTACCACATTTTGGACATGTTTCTGTACCATCTTCTATCATTTCTTTATTGGCACTGAAACCACAATCACACAGATAAATTGTATCTTCGCCCATATCGTTTATCAGCTGAAATTCGTGGGCAACACTGCCCCCCATATCGCCAGTCGATGACAATACATGAACAACATTCTTTAAACCACAACGCTTGAAGATACGAATGTACGCATCCAAACAACGATTATAATACTGTTCCAAATCAGACTGTGTTTCATGGAAAGAATATGCGTCTTTCATGATAAATTCACGTGTACGAATCAGACCTGCACGTGCACGCAATTCATCACGGAATTTTGTTTGAATTTGATAAACCATAAATGGCATCTGACGATATGTTTCCAAAACAGATTTAACAAAATCCACAACGACTTCTTCGTGCGTTGGATTTAATACATAATCTGTACCAGAACGACCTTTGAACTTTGCAAGAACATCAACAGTATCATAACGACCACTTTCACGCCAAATATCAGCACCAGATACAACAGGCATCAAAATTTCTTGACCGTCAATTGCATCCATTTCACTGCGGATAATATTTTCAATATTACGAACAACACGCCAGCCCAGGGGTGTCAATGTATAACCACCTTGAAACGTTTGGTATATATAACCACCCTTGACGGCAATTTTATGTCCGTGCGTTGTTGCCCCAGACACATCGCCAATTAAACGTTTTACACATAAATTTTCAATTTTCATTTCTTAAATCTCTTTTGTTTTTATTTCTTGTCTTTTAATTCCATATATTTTTCCGATACGATTTTTTGCAGAACGTCGGCAATCTGCTTTCTGTCCAACCCCGTCAGGGGTGGTGGCGGCAGCAATGTAATTTCAACCATAAATCCGCCCAGCATCATTATATGAAAAACCTGACCAAATGCACTGCGTTCGCGTTTACACAATGGCCCCATGTCCATTTTCTTGTTATCAAAGTATGCAAAGTGATCCGCCAATGTTTGTTCATCTATTGGTGTGCCGTCTTTGTATCTGTAATGCATTGCCATTGGCTGAACCGTTACATTGGAATTTTCAACAAAATTGAACAATGAACTTTTGAACGGTTTTACATACGCACCATTTGTTGTTGTACCTTCGGGAAATAAAATCATTGGATATTTCACATTTTGGACAGTTTTCTGAACAACCGCCAATGCATCACGTGCATGTGATGGACGACGGTCAACAAATATCACGCCAAATTTTTTCGCAACCCAGCCGACCAAAGGCCAATGTTCCATTTCTTTCTTGGCGATAAAACTGCCACGAAAGGCACATGGAAATGTTGCCAATTCAAATACAGATATATGATTTGCAACAACCATCAATGGACGTTTATCTGATAACTTGCCATGTACAACAATCTTTATCCCACCCAACTTTACCAAGAACCACATAAATACAGGCATATAGCGAACCGACAACATACTGCCCGTTGGTAACAAGAAAATGATTGGCAATTGCACCACAACCATTATCCAAAACAGCACGAATTTAATCGCAGCCATAGTTGTATTAAAAATATTTTGTTTTCTTAGACGTGCCATAACGACTACTCTTCTGTTTCTGTTTTTGGTGCATCTTCGATATATTCTGCATCTGCAGCATCTTCGTGCAGCAGGAATTCAACCAATGCACGAACGACCTTGAACGAACCAACCACAGGAAAAGTAATGATCTTGCCCACTGTTTTGATAATATTTTCTTTATCCGTTGGGTCACCCAATGCGTTTTCACGACCCAAGAAATGTTTTTGATAAGACGCATTCATTTTACGTGTTTCAACCATTACGAAAACATCGTATGAATTAAATGGCTTGTCAATAAATACGCCACGACCAAATGTCGCACCCAGACGCAAATAACCTTTTATCAAAGGTGTCATTTCCGCCTTGGCATCTGCTTCATCAACAAAATCACGAGGCAGGATATTCATACGTGACATCTTTGGATTTACGCCTTCGGCAAATTTCTCGCTCAATACAGTTGCACGCAAACGCAATGGCGTTAAATGATTGTAATACAGGTATGATATCGCCTGTGCAGATTTAACGGGTTTAACACCAACAAATGATGCAACGCCAAATAAAATTTCTATTTTGCGGCGCAGAATCATTTCGCCAAGCCCAGCCCACAACAGACGCATTACCAATGCGTTTTCACGATATTCTTTTGCAACACAGGCACGTGACATTTCAACAACATTGCCATCATACTTTTTAATCTTGGATATATTAAATTCGTTTTCTGTATAAAAGCCACCCATTTTTTCCGCAGCATTTCTGTCAATAATACGATATGTACCAACAACACGACCATTATGGAATACAGCCATATATTCCGCATATCTGTCATACGCATCATATTCTTCGCCAAGTGCACGCTGTTCTTCGGTTGCACCTGCACCTTCTTCTTCGACAAAGACCTGATAACGCAGTTGGCGAACCATCTTGCGTTCTTCTTTGTTTCTGGTTAGTCTGACTTCGAAATCACGTACTTTTATAGCCATAAATATATCCTTTATAATGATTTATAGTGGGAAGAATATCAAAGAAATAGCAATATAGCAATTATTTTTATTTAAAATTATCTGCCAGATTTGCAATTGCAATTGCGTACCAATTAGAATTATTCCAATGCTTTATTCTATAAAAATTCGGGTATGTTAAATACGCTTCTATAACGGGCATTGGTGCAACATCAACATCCATATTTACATTTTTTGTTGCAGATTGTGCCAATTGTGCTGCATCACGTTGCGATTGCACGAACGCCACATCCGCAACCAATCCTGCTGTCATTTGACTCGATGGAATTGGTGTTCCGTCTGGATTCGTTACCCCCAGAGCAGCCCATTGTGGCAATGTAAATTTTGTTTTACCATCCAATAGTGCCAAATCAAAATCAGCCGGTAAAATTACACGTCTGACAATCCTTTCGTTTGGATTCCATCCTAATTTATTCAGATAATTGCCAGCACTAAACATCGCATCGCCAATACTGTTTATAACATCAACGCGTCCATCATAATTCCCATCAACACCATATTGCGACAAGGTTGTTGGTATAAACTGAAAATGTCCCATGGCACCTGCCCAAGAACCATGAATATCATTTATATCAAGCTTGTTTTTATCTGCAAGTTTCATTAGCGATAATAACTGATTTGTAAAAAACGTTTCGCGACGACCATTATATATCAGCGTAAAAAAAGCATCTGTTAATTTATGTCTAGCCTTGGATTCACCATAGTTAGATTCTAATCCCCAAAACGCCAAAATGACATGTGGTGGGACACCATATTTAGCATCGACGCGTGACAACATAGTTGGATATTTTTTACGCATCTTTAAACCTTCGGCTATGCGTTTTTCAGAGACAGTCCTGTCCAAATATTTCTGCATGGTCAATTTAAATTCAGACTGATTTTTATCACTTTTTACAATCGATGGAATAAACGCAACAGAACGCACAGTTTGATTTATAACATCCCGAGAAATACCTTGCTGTATGGCAGTTTGTTCAACAGAATCTATCAAACTATACCAACGCTCTATATCAAAAACACCCTTGTCTGCACGCAGGCAATTTGGTATCATAAACACAGCCAACACAGGCCACAATATATATTTCTTCATCGCAAATCACCTTAAAAATTAAAACGAATATTTAAAGCCGATATGCAGACTAAACGATTGCCATGTTGCACGCTTTAAAGAGTCTGTGATTTTTTCTGTATGTGCAGGAACTTCTTCCAACACAGGAACCCAATACTTTATACCATCGACGATGATTTCTTCCATTTCATATTGGCCATCTGGACCTATAACATAATCTTTGTAAGCTGCGACGTACAGTTCGCCAGGTATTTTACCAACATGGAACAGATTTGTATCAGCTTTTATCGACAAACGCAGTCTGTCAGATAATTTATAATCATACTCCATTTCTGCCAAATATGAATAGGAACCATTGCTGCCTTCGTCCAAGAAACTTGGGTTCTGTTGCCAATCGGTACGATTTGGCCAAATACCTTCGGAAGAATACTTTGGCAAACCAACTTGGAAATACATACGCAGTTTGTCTTTTAATGTCATCTGTTTTTCAATTTCAAGTCCAACATAAAATCCAGACCATGTCGTATTATAAATATGTGTTGTACCTTCAACAACAATTGGACCATCACCACCAATAATTACACATTCATCTGGACCAACACCCCATGGCATATCACCCATCGCAGAGCTATAATCGCCTGTAACCAATGAACTACCCAATGATGTAAAACCACTGTCAGAAGAACCTGTTCCAGCATTCATTACAATCTTAATATCTTCTGGCGACATACAAACCTGATACCATGTGTCTGGCACAGTAGAACCAATTGGCACAGAATAATACATACCCGATGCATCACCAAAAACATATTCACCCTGGTACGTCATCAACGGCAGATATACCCCAGGATTTGGATAGTAATGATTGGACATTTCCAAGTTATGCTTGAATATTTCATAACCGAATGTTGGTGATAATTTCCACCCACCAATATCCCATATATGATGAGCAGCAATACCAAAACGGAAATAATCGCTTTTACCAGACTGATCACCCGTTGAAATTGTAAATATACCATATTCTGGGAATGCAGAATCAAATGGCTTTAAGTCATAGTCCATAGACAGACCACCATGTGACATTTCGCCATGTGCATAATGACCAAAAACACTTAAATCAAAATCACGCAAGCTAAAATTATGACGTGCACCAACATTGATTTCATTCCAAATCATGTCGTCCCATTCCAAAACAGAATTCACGCCTGTTTCAAATTCAAAGTCTGCAAAACGTCTGGCATAGCCAGCATACACACTGGTCGCAGGTTCTGAACCAACCGGCATCGCAATGCCATTTGCAGTCATCGTCCCCATAACAGTCGGCATCTGCATCCGTGGAGTTTGATACGTATATGTACGCGAACCAACAACCTGTTTATTTCCAGACTGACCAACATACTTTGTATAACCCTGGTCAGCATAATAATTATAAGCCGCCTGATTGGCAGTCGGTGCATTTTGTGTTTGATAATACGAAGGCACCCCTTCGTTCGCAGCCAAAACCGCCAACGGAGCAAAAAACCCCGATAAAAATGATATTGTCCCTGCCTTCATATTCTTATATACAGAGTATAGTATATCATAAAATCACACCTAAAAAAAGTATTTTCATTTATGACTTGCACGATTTGTTTCAGATTGTACAATACACACGAAATGACAAATACAGCACACCACATTTATATTCATGTACCTTTTTGTATGTCAAAATGCAATTATTGTGCATTTTTTTCGCATGCCTGCACATCGCCAGACTGGGACAAATATACATCTGACATATGTAACGAAATTATTTTATGGGGTAACAAACTTGGAAAAATAGACATTCCAACTGTGTTTTTCGGTGGCGGAACCCCATCACTGATGCCTGTGACCACATTTGAAACAATCATACAAACAATTAAAAAAACTTTTAATTTATTGCCAAATGCAGAAATCACACTGGAATCAAATCCAAAAACACTAAATAAAAACAAGCTGACAGATTTTTTTAACTGTGGCATGAACAGACTGTCCATCGGGATTCAAAGTTTGGATGATGAAAAATTAAAATTCTTGGGACGCAGACACAGCGTTGATGACGCATTGCAATTACTGGACGATGCAAACAATATTGGACTGCGTCTTTCTGCTGACTTTATATACGGATTACCGAACGAAAATGTTGAAGATATTATCAAGACTTGCAACCATATAAATCAACTGGGGTTAAAACACTGTTCGCTTTACGAACTGACCATTGAACCAGGCACACCATTTGGTAAAATGAACTTAAATATGCCAGACAATGACACAATGGCACAAATGTATGTCGCAATTGGAAACACATTAAAACTGCCACGATATGAAGTGTCTAATTATGCAACAGACGACCAACATTGCATGCATAATGAAAGCATCTGGGACGGCAAGCCATATATTGGGATTGGATTGGGGGCTGCTGGTCGTATATATCATGAAAATAATTGGTACGAACAGTTGGGTGCAGGTAAAAAATTTGAAAAGATTTCGAACAACATTCGTGCAACAGAAATGATTATAACAGGCATGCGAACAAAACAAGGATGCCAATTGACAGACGATATAAAAAAAGTTACAAATATAGACTGGATAAAATCAAATCATCATTTGGTGCAAATAAAAAACAACAGAATTTTTGCAACAAATGACGGCATACTTATCTTGGACGATATTTTGGTAAATATGGTAAAATAAAATGAAACACAAAAAATTAAATCTTATTGGTATAATCGCAGTTATTACTGCTATTGTATCTGCACACTATTTGACAAAGGAGAAAACATTGAACATCGGTATCAAAACAGAAAATATGGACACAAACTTTCACGCAGGTAATGACTTTTACCAATATGCTACAAATGGATGGCGTGTTGCAAATCCGATTCCAGACGACTATTCGCGATACGGTGCATTCGAAGTTTTAATAAACACAAATCTGGAACGCACACGCAGCATCGCAGAAAACGATGGCGGAAAAATCGGAACACTGTATAACATCACAATGGATGCAGAAAAATTAAATAGAGATGGAACAAAACCAGTCGCAGGACTAATTGCACAAATAGACAATTTAACACGTGCAGATTTAGAAGAATATCTGGGCCATATGATGACATTTTCATCTGCATTTTGGGGCGATGGCGTTGGGCTTGATGAAATGGACAGCGAACACTTTTTATACAACATTGCCCAAGGCGGAATTGGTATATCACGTGACTATTATTTTGATAATGATGCAAAGTCAGTTGAAGTCAGAAAAAAATATCAAGAATTCATCGCAAAACAAATGCAAAACTTTGGCGTTGATGTCGATGTAAAAAAACTGTATGCATTAGAAGAACGTATGGCTAAATCTTTCTATCCAAAAGAAAAACTACGTGACCCACATGCAAACTATCACAAGATGAGCATCGCAGAAATCAAAGAAAAATTTACAGGTTTTAACTGGGATAAATTCTTGACTGCACGTGGTGCATCGCACGCAGAATTTATCAACATCGCACAACCAGAAGCAATCGCAGAAGCAATTGCAATTATGAACGATACTGATTTTGATTTAATTAAAACCTATTTAAAATATCGTATTGTTGGTTCTGCAGACAGTTTATTAGATGATAAATCATATGATATATCTTTTGATTTTTACAATCGCACAATGGCCGGTCAAAAAGAACAAAAGCCACGCTGGAAACGTGCCGTATCTATGATTGACGCTTCGCTTGGCGAAGAAGTCGGCAGATTATATGTCGACAAATATTTTTCCGAAGATGCGAAAAAACGTATGCAACAATTGGTAAAAAACCTTCAGCGTGCATATGCAGAAAGAATCGAAAACCTTGACTGGATGAGCGATGAAACGAAACAAAAAGCACTGGAAAAACTGTCAACATTCAAAGCAAAAATTGGATACCCAGATAAATGGCGTGACTATTCAAAACTGGAAATAAAAAATGATTCATTGTGGGAAAACATGAAACGCGTTGCACAATTCGAAGACGCATTCTGGATTGAAAAAATCGGCAAACAAAAAGATCCTACAATCTGGTATATGAACGCACACGAAGTAAACGCATATTACGACCCATCTTCTAATGAAATTTGTTTCCCTGCTGGCATATTGCAATATCCGTTCTTTGATATGACTGCAGACGATGCGTTTAATTATGGTGCGATTGGTGCTGTTATTGGACACGAAATGACACATGGTTTCGATGATTCTGGTCGCCACTTTGATAAAGACGGAAATATGAAAGACTGGTGGACAGAAGAAGACGCAAAAAGATTTGATAAACTGGCCAATGTTATGAAAGAGTTCTTTAACACAATAAAAATAAATGACGAAGTAAACGCAAATGGAGAATTTACACTGGGCGAAAACTTGGCAGACTTTGGTGGTGTTACAATTTCATTTGACGCATATAAAAAGTTCGGAAAACCATCAGATACTGCATCAGGTTTAACATCTGATATGCGTTTCTTTATCGCATATGCGGGTGTCTGGTCTTCAAATATTCGTGCAGACGAAGAATTGCGCCGAACCAAGACTGACGAACATTCACTAGGTAAAAATCGCGTAAATGGGATACTACCGCATGTTAATGCATGGTATGATGCGTTTGGAATTACACCTAATGACAAAATGTATATTATGCCACAAAATCGTGTAAAACTGTGGTAACAAGAAAATCCCCATAACGGGGATTTTTTTATATTTCCATAGCTAATTTTTTTACATCCGGTAAATTATCATTTTTTTCTGTCAGTCCACGCTTTATGCCCAGCACTTTATCTTGTTCCATTTTCTCAAAGATTTTTTCTTTTGATAATTCTGTGTATAATGACAGTTTTTTTGGTTTTAACTTATCAGGATTGAAATTAACAACAATTGCATTTTCCTCTGAATCCGATTTCAACAATTGAAACAGCTGCATTGGATTATCAAGAATTGCAGACGCAACAACAGAACGTTTTACTGTCTTGTCAACAATGCCAGATTTATATATTGCATTGATAATTTTAACAAAATCATCCACTGTTAAAGTTTTACTTTCTTGAATGATATTGCCATCAGCATCTTTGATTTCTTTTTGATATTCCATAATATCAGATAACGCAGTCAATCCACGTTGAACACCGTCGATATAAACAGTATCTTGTTTAAATTTTTCTGCGAACTTGTCCATTTTTTTAACATTATCAACCAACACACTCGCAATAGATTTACCTGAACGTTTTGCATTTACCAATGAATACAGCAATCCACCCAGCATCAACTT
>JBKSMR010000014.1:0-18084 GCA_046881895.1 Alphaproteobacteria bacterium | reverse complement strand
CCGTTTACCATACAGAAAATTAATCGCACAGGCGCAAATTCGTGCTTGCTTTTGTTATTCGGATTCTATATAATGTCCCCTGCACGGAGCGTTGGCAGAGTGGTAATGCAGCAGATTGCTAATCTGTGACCGAAATTTTTGGTCCATAGGTTCGAGTCCTATACGCTCCGCCAGAAATTTACCCACCGCAAGGTGGGTTTATTTATGTGCGGACGTTAGACGAGAACCGTAAAAAAAAAGTTCGACACGAAGTAGATTTGGGAAGTAAATCACCTTTCCATATTATGGTCTTGGCGCAACAAAATTATGGTATTCGCTATTTAATTCACCTAAGATTTGGTTCGTCAGCGTTTAAGCGGATTTGTTCTATGTATTTTCTGGCGTTGGTAATATCTGTATTAAATTGATCATACAACCCAGCAGATTTATAAATAATTATTTTTTATCGGTTATTTGGCAGCACGTTTTTCAATGATTTTTTGCATCATGTTTTCTTTGCCACTGCCACCAACCTTCCATGAAGAAAATTCTGTTGGGTTTGCTCTATATATCTCATAACCCTCAATAGATTTTACCCTTTCTTGTGTTGTGGTGCCAGTGGTCCAATCGTACCGTATTTCCCATTGTGTGTCTTGATATGGCAAGGTAATACGTTCTTTTGCTTTTTGTGCACCAAGCATACCAAGATCCGGGGCTTGTTTATCCACAACATGGGATTGTTCATGTACGATGGTTTCTAAAATTTCATCAATATCTAATTCTTTTCCCAATGGTTTGTTATTATATCGTCTTGCAGCATTAGCAACTATGCTTGATTTTGGGTCTTCGTACACGTGAACCTTGAACATACCTTTTACATGTGTAACATCGTCCAATTTGTCGTGTACCTTTTGTAAGAACGCCTGCTTTTCTGTAACGGATAAATCAGAAAATCTTTGTGCTTGCGCGAACAATTCATCGTCATCCGCTATTATATCTATCAATTCTTGTCTGCGTGTTTCGGCGACCGCATCAGCGACATCATCAGAAATTGTGGCATTTATAAGCTTAGATTTTTCATAATCTCTGGCTACCTCATATCCCTGTTTCAAATTTTCTTTTCCTTCTTTTTCAACATAGTAAGCCCACTGTTCAGGTGTGTAGTCAGATTCTCGTGGTGTCCATCTTCTGTCAGCATAATCATCCAAAAGTGGTTGTAATGGGTTGTCTTTTGACCAATCTGGTGCTATATCTACATCCATTTCCAGCAAATAATTCTCTTGTTCTCTTCTAAAGGCTTGATGTGCATTTTGTAATTCTTGTAGTGCGGCTTCTTTTGTTGCTCTTGCGTTACCGGACAATCCCTTTATTTCGTCTTCTAATTGTGTAATCGCTTGTGTGTATTCATCGTCTGCTTTCTTTATGGCTGCACCAAATTCCTTAGCTGCTCTTTCTTCTTCACGAAGTTCTGCTTTTTTTGCATCCTCAAAAACACTAAATTGTCTTCTTGATTCGTCTACTTCTGCTTGTATCTTTGCAATATCATCAGCATATTCTGCATCAATTGCTTTTAATTGTTTGTTCAATTTTGGATCGTATGTGGAATAAGGAGTGGCCACATATCTTTCTTTAGGAAATCTCGGATTGTCGCTCATGTCTACCATTCCTGGTTCAAAGCTTTCCCATGCAGCAAGTTGTCGATCAAAAGCGGCTTCATCTTTGAATATTTTTTTAAAATCATCAAAGCTTTGATTCTTTGGTGCGTATTTTTCGTATGCAGCACGTAATTTGTTTTCGTATGCAGCAGCTCGTGCAGCGTCATCTGCTTTTGTCACACCTAATGCTTTTACCGCTTTACCATCGGATCTTGTCACTTTCCCACCTTTGGCAATTTTACTTTTTACACCTGATATTTTGTTCTTTAACGCCTTAATTGAATTTGGGATTTTGTTGGCTATTTTTGTAGTACCCAAAACCCATTTGCCAACAGAAGCAACTACTGATGTAAATTGTAATCCTATGCCCACTGCACGTATGATTTGATCGTCATTCCATTTACCATCATCGCATTTAGATATATCAAAATCATCACCATTATTTTCATAACAACCTGCAACGGTATCTATTAAAAATTGTGAATCATTTGGTAATGAGTTTATCAATCTTGCCATTTGCCTATCTATTCCTAGTAATTCAGTATCGTGTAAATCATTTGTCATGCGAGATAGGTATGCGAAGAATTCCCTTAATATTCTTTCTGCACAGGTTGCATCGTTACAATTATTTGCTTGCAACAAGAATTCATCTGCAACACCGTCAATGTGTATTTGTGCACCGAATTCCATACCTGCACCAACGGTTTCAATCACAAGATAAACCACACTGCCAGCAGTTCCACCGCTAGCAACAACAATTACACCACTTAAAACTGCACCACCAGCAATTAACGCTACTTTTTTTAATTCGTGCTCTTCTATGAGTTCAATTGAAGACGGTAAAACACACGCATTTACATCTTTATTATAACGTATGCGTTGACAATTTGGGCAATCCTTGGCCATCATATCCGCAATTTGTTCACAAATTTTTGCATCAGGCACATAACAGGTTTTTCCTTGATATTGGGCACCAGAAAGTTCGCAATTGAAACCTTCTAGACCTGCCTTTTGCTTTGTGCTGCTGCCTTCATTTAAATCATCAAACAGAAAGTCTATCGGTTCCCCATTCGCAAAACAAGTAAGAACATCATCATTTTCAACCCTTTGTTTCGCAGCATCACAATAACAATCTGTAATCGTTGTATCGGCGTTGTTCCTGATATATTCACATAATTTATCTGGCATATTTGCTGATGACATCATCTGAATTCCCATAGAAAACTGCATATTATTTATGCCAAAATTTGTTCTAAGGTTGTCTAATGTCAATTTGTCCCTGTATTCTAATACACATTTATTGTTTCTAAATATAGCCTTGCGGGCAAATTTTTGAGCCGTTTCATTTATATCAGAACACTTTTTTTCATCTTTAGTATGACAGAGAGATGGGGCAGATACAGCATCCGTAATCTTAAAGCCCATATCATCATATCGTGCAGGGGAATGATATGCGGCACTATATTCCACGTCATGCAAAGAACATATCGCTTCTTCAAGAGATTCATCCGCTGTTTTATCTTTATTTTCCGTTAGATCGTCAAACATGAACTCATAATATGTTGGCCCTGTCATAGAACGGCATTGTATATAGTTGTCATCACGGGGTTCATTAGAACATTCTATGATATCATCGGAATATTTTTTGGGATGCATACGAAGATATTCTTTGGACAAATTAACTGCCTCTAACATAGTGACCTGGGTATTTATACCCCCATCTCCATAATGATAAAAAACATCGTTTATACAATGCGTTTCCGCACCTGGGGTATCCTTGTCAATACCACACGCTTCTAAATAAGAATCAACCGACAAACTTGCAAACGCCTGGACAAATTTAATACACTTATCTATGTCTTGGTCGTCACTTAAATCATATCCACCAACACGACATATATATTCAAGCTGATCCATGGTTAAAGCACCAAATTTTTTACCTTTGGTTTCACCCTTCAAACTGTCCAATATACCAGTTATAACACTTTCTCGCAGTTGTTCTTCTGGGAAAAAACTTTGTAAAACAGCTATTGTTCTGTCTGCATATAAATTAATTTCTGATTGGCCTTTTATAACTGTATACTTTTTCGTCGTATCGCCATGCGACAAAAATGTCACGAAACACAATAAAAATGCACATATGATCTTTTTTATCATTTCAATACCCCTGTACATTTTTCAGATACACCTGCGACCTTTTTAATCGCAGCAATTTGCGTCGCATTAAATACAGTCGCACTAATAGATGCAGCCGTCGCACCAACAGATAATACATTTGCCGCTATGTTCAAATCTTTTTCTTTCTGCTTTCCGGCATCGGTATTGTCATTAATGACTTTGTTGCTGTTCGCGGCACCAGATACAACCGTACCAGCCAAACCAGTCGCAGCACCAACACTGGATGAAATCAACGCACCAGTTCCACGTTTTATAATTGGCGAAATATCAACATATTCATATTCTGTGCATGCTTTATAGATACCTTCGGCCTCTGTTACATCTTCGCCATTCATACGGGCCTGCATTATCGCAGAACTTAACGCTTTGGTCGCAGATATACATGCATCAATTTGTCCTTGGAAATCGTCTTTATTTATCGTGCTGGCAGAAATCGCAACACCTGCAATATTAGTCGCTGTGTTCGTAGCCAATAACCCAGTACGCCAATTACCTAGTTTTTTTGATTTTTCTTGCAAGCTAGAGATGGTTTCTGACTGTTTTCCATCTGTTTTATTTGCGGATTCTTTTAAATGTTTTTCAAAACTCGCTATAAACGTATTTAAATCTGTGTTTTCTGGTAACACTGTCAAACCATTGTTCTCGATTATATATTGTTTTAATTGTTCTTCTAGTTGAGCTATTTTTTTGTCGGTGGCCGCTTTTACAAAACCAGTCACGCTGGCACCAACACCGGCCGCAGTACCAACAGATGTGACAGCTGTATTTACACCAGCCAAAACCTTTAAATCATGTAATCTGTCATCTATATCAACACAAGCAGTATAGGTCGCACGCAACGCATCATCCAGCGACAACATATCTGCGGCATTTGTCGTAGAAACAAAACATGATAAAAAAGCGCCAAAACCCAGCAGTTGTGCATATAGATGCTTCATATCATTCCCCTCAACTTACATACATCATAGAAAACTTTGGGGATGTAATGCAACAGAAAAACAACCGCCTGTATAGGCGGTTGTTTTAATGCTCTTCACCGACATGTTCGGGCTGATATATCTCTACATCGCGTGTCATAGACAAGAACTTGTCCGCACGACGTGATGACAATTCGGATGCCGGAATTTCCTGTAACTCTGTGATGTGTTTTGCCACAGCGTTTGCCAATAATTCCATCGTTGTTTGCCAATCTGTATGTGCACCACCTGCTGGCTCTGGAATAATCTCGTCAATAACATTTAAGTCTGCCATATCTTTGGCAGTCAATTTCATTGCAGTCGCAGCAGTTGCTTTGAAATTATTATCACGCCACAATATACTTGCACATGATTCAGGAGCAATAACAGAATAAATCGCATTTTCCATCATCAGTACGCGATCGCCAGTCCCAATCGCAATCGCACCACCAGAACCGCCTTGACCAACATTCACTGCGACATACGGTGTTGCCACAGACAACCCCATCGCAATAGACGATGCCACAGCCTGAGATTGACCACGCTCTTCGCCTTCGCGGCCTGCAAATGCACCAGCCGTATCAAACAACGAAATCAGTGGCAAATTAAACTTTTCTGCCAATTTCATCATACGTTGGGCCTTGCGATAACCGTCTGGATTCGGCATCCCAAAGCGATGTTTCTGACGCGTTTCAATTGTTCTTCCCTGCTCTTGCCCGATAATAACCACAGGAATTCCACGCCAAAAGCCAATACCCGATCCCATCGCTGCATCTTCGGCATATAATCTGTCACCTGCCAAATAAGTCCAGCAATCAACAATTCCATTTATATAGTCTAAGAAATGAGGTCTGTTTTCATGACGTGCCAGCAGCACTTTGTCATATGCCTCTGATTCACCCATACCACGGATTTTTTTGGAAGAATCTGTGGCAGGCGTAGTAACACTAATCGTTTTTGGTTCACATGGCTGCTTTGTTAACACCTGTAAGATATTTGCAATTGTATCATGCAAGTCACCACGTGCAACAACCATATCAACCATTCCATGTGTGTACAAATAGTCCGCAGTTTGGAAATCGTTTGGTAATTTTTCACGAATATTTTGTTCAATTACACGACGACCGGCAAAACCAATTCGTGCACCCTTTTCAGCAATATGAATATCGCCCAACATCGCAAAAGATGCAGTTACACCACCAAATGTCGGATCTGTCAGCAATACGATATACGGAATGCCATTTGCATGCAGTTTATTTACAGCCACAGTCGTACGTGCCATCTGCATCAAAGACAAAATATTCTCTTGCATTCTGGCACCGCCACTGGACGTAACCATGATAAAAGGCCTGTTTTCTGCCACAGCATGTTCAATCGCGGCAACAATTGCGTCACCTGCAGCACGTCCCATAGACCCCATCATAAAATAACCATTTAATACGCATACTGTTGACGGCACACCACCAATCACACCATCAGCAGTTGTAACAGCATCATACGCACCTGTTTCAGAGCGTGCATCTTCCAAGCGTGCCTTGTAAGAAATTCTGTCTTCAAAGTTTAATGGATCATCAGATACACTCGGTGGGGTTAAACGTTCCCAGGTGTTATCATCAAACAGTAAATCAAAACGTTGTTTCGGACTCATAATAAAAGCACGACCACAACGTGGGCAAATATATTTATTTTCTTTATAGTCTTTGTAATAAACCAACTGACCACAAGATTCGCATTTAATCCACAACAATCTGCGAACGCGTTCATAGCGTTCACGATTACGGTTTTTAATGCCTGATTTTTTACCAAATAACATAATTATTATCCATTCATTTTCTTGGTTAGTTCACGACTTGGCTTGAATAAGATTGTCGTGCTGGCAGGCAATGGCATCGGTTGACCTGTACATGGATTGTATCCAATTTTTGTTGCACGTGCACGTGGTTGAAAAGTGCCAAAACCACGAATTTCAATTCTGTCACCATTGGCAACAGATTCAATAACATGATCAGAAATTGTATCAACAATTGCATTCGCATCATTTTGACGCATGTTCTTAAATTTCACCTGTATAGATCTTACAATGTCAGAGCGTTTCATTTTTTAATCCTTTGTCTTATCTGATATATTATTGTTATCTTATCATATTTTATCAAGAATAAAGTTTTATTTTTATATGAATTTGTTCTTGTGCAATTTTTTTATCAAAAATGATAACATCGCAATATAGTCACAAAAGGAAAATTGTATGGAAAAAATACCGCTGATTGGGGATGTCGCACCAGAATTTTTAGCCAGCACAACAAACGGAAAAGTTCATTTCCCTGATGACTTTGCTGGCAGTTGGATAGTTTTCTTTTCACACCCATCTGACTTTACACCCGTATGCACAACAGAATTTATTGCATTTCAGCAAAATTTAGACTTTTTTAAAAAACTAAACACAAAACTTATCGGATTATCTGTTGGAGCTTTATCATCACATTTAGCATGGCTTGACGTTATTCAAAACATGCCTGGTGGCATAAAAATAACATTCCCACTGATAGATGATTTGAATATGAAAATCGCAAAACAATATGGGATGATACAAGAAAACTCTTCTGACACACATGCTGTACGTGCCGTATTCATCATAGATACCAACGCTATAATCAGAACAATACTATTTTATCCAGCAACAATCGGTCGAAACATCGATGAAATAAAACGTATTCTTGTTGCACTTCAAACCGCGGATGCTTTTGGGGTTGCAACGCCAGCAAACTGGTCAATCGGCAAAGACGTCTTGATTCCTGCACCAAATACAGCAGATAAAATGAGAAAAAATAAATCGCCATGGTTTTTAACATATAAAAAATTAAATCAACGAGAAATAAATGATAAAATTCAAAACAAAACTGGAACACAAAACAAACCCAGGAAGCGATAATCCCATATTCTTTTGGTTCAAAATACCAAGGGAAAATCACGTATATCCAAAGGAACTTCGTCACAATCTGGATTCCACTGAAAAAGTTCCATAATAACCGATTTATCACAGTTGAATTTTACGCCTTCGGCACGTAGTGCTTTGTATTGCACATTTGGCATTCCTGGATTAAGCGTGCCGTCTTTGAATACAACACGATGCCATGGCAGGTGCCAATAATCTTTATTATTTGATGCATAACCAACAAAGCGAGCACACCGCGGTCGCCCAATCATTTGTGCAATTTGCCCAAATGTTGCAACGCGTCCGTACGGAATACGTGCAACAACATCATAAACCTGTTCATTGAATGTTTTTGTCATGATTTACAGTGTATCGTAGGCACTAAAAAAGTCAAATAATATGACTTGCAAAATAATCTCATGATAATTATAATACCGGTCACGGAGACGTGGCAGAGTGGTTGAATGCGCGCGACTCGAAATCGTGTATACGGCAACCCCGTATCAAGGGTTCAAATCCCTTCGTCTCCGCCAGAATAAAAAAACACCCCGAACAGGGGTATTTTTTAAACTTCGAAATTATAATTTTTTACAGATTTCACAATCGCATTTACAATTTTGTCCTGATGTGCGGCAGTTTTTAATAATTTTTCTTCAGATGTATTAGATAAATGTCCTATTTCCAATAATGCACCAGGCACAGTTGAACGCAATACAGCAAATGGTGCATGACGAACATCAGGCCCAGGCTGTTGTGTAATAGACGCCTTTTTAAAAGCTTTCGCACAGCCGGTGGCGTATTCCTCGCTCATTTCTGCGACGGCATGCTGTTGTAATGAAGATAGTGCAATACGAATATTTTCTTCGAATTCTGTGAATCCCTCTACCCCGATTTTGTCGGCAGCGTTTTCAGCCTCGGCCAGTTTTTTTGCTTCTTCGTCAGATGCTTTTTCAGAAAGTGTGTATATCGAAAAACCTTTCATGTCACGCTTTGGATTCGCGTTCGCATGCAAAGATATAAACAAATCTGCCTTTTTCTTTTCTGCAATAGATGCACGTTCTGCTAATTTTAAATATCTGTCATCACTGCGTGTCATATATGTTTTAAAGCCATTAGAATCTAGTTTATTTTTTAATTTCTTGGCAACAGATAAAACAATGTCTTTTTCACGCGTCCCGCCTTTACCAATACAGCCAGGATCCTTGCCACCATGACCTGCGTCAATCACAACAACATATTTACGTGATGCTGTTATCGCTGTTGTAGGCACCGCAGACGCAGTTGTATATTCCGGTAGTTCGCCATATTCAGATACAGACGGCTTTGACACCGGTGCGGAACCGGCCACAAAATCCAAAACCAAACGATATCCACTGTCACCATTTGGTTCCAGTATCATAATGCTGCCCTTGGCGATTTCAGAAATTGGCTTACGTAAGTTTGCTGTTATCTTTAAACTGTCGCCCGTTTGCATTTGTGTGATAGATGTCACCAATGATCCGGATGCCAACTTTGGAGTTATGGAATTGTTCGCAGACGTGTTTGGCAATGTTATTACCAACTGATTTACCGGATAAGACAAACTGTACGACGGACGAGAAGTCGTCTCAATAACAAGACGTGTTTTATTATTGGGCTGAACACCTGTGCGTAATGATTGCAACGAATTTCGTGCAGCAAGTGCCACACGTGGCAAAAACACTGTTGCCAATACAGAAAAACCCGTTATTTTTAAAACATCGCGTCTTGTAATTTTCATAGGAAACATTGTAGCAAAAAAACAAATTTTTTCCAAGACAAAAAAACCGCCAAACGGCGGTTTTTTATTATTTATTCACACAATTTGCGTTTATCTGTGCCATCAACGACTGTTCTTGTGATGTCATTTCCCTGACTGGCACAATATAGCATCTTGCACCATCACGCAAAATAAACACCTTGGTTCCGCGTTCATATGCACGCTGAATATCATCCATTTCAGCACTATTAAAGAATGCATTCTGCAACGTTGCAGGATTCGTCAAAGCCGCGTTTATAACCTGATATGCATCACTTACTGTATAAACATCTGAACGCGACGTAACATCCATCCAAATTGGCTGATTTGCATATGGATTTGCAACCTGCTGTGTCGTGCTTGGAAACGCCGTTGCAATTGCAATATTTGCAACCGTCTGTAATGCAGATGGCTCGTTTGACTGTGTATGTGCAACAGTGTTTATCTGCATATTGTCACCGCATGCCAAATTCATACGATTTGTATAACCTGCCAGTACTGCATCAACAGCAGCCTTCCAATCATTACTTTTATTATTTACTTCTAAACTGATGATTTTTTCTGCCCACCCCCAAATATCTGCACCAATATTGCCTGCGGATGCAAATCGAGTAACCATTTCTGCACTGCCACCAGGCACGCCAGAACCACAATAATCAGTCAAATAAGAATTCAACATACTGCTTGTTTCATTACCGTACGCCAATGCAACAGAATGGCACGCCATCGCAGCCTCTAACTCTTGACGACGTTTAACACACAAATCAGAATGCGTTTTAGACAACTTGTCCGCCATATTTGCCATTGACAAATATGATGCAACTTCCTGTTGTACATACGAAGGGCATAAACGTGCAGCTGTATTCATACCATTCATGCCATTCTTTGTGTTGACTGCGTATTGCGGCAACAAGATTTCATTGTCGCGTTGCAGACACAACAATGCATAATTATAAAGTTCGCCTTCTGTTGCATATTGACATTTTGAAGTTGTTTGACCAGGAACAACCGTAACATCACCGCAATAATTTGATAAACACTCAAAAATCTTGGTGCGACAGGCCGTATCAACGTCAGGCTGTGTCACCATATAATAAGTATTACGTTGGTTGGTTTTATAAGCGTTCGCCAACCCAGCATTGCCACGCAGACCATTGGTCGTTGTCGGGGTTTGTATAATTGCACCACGTGCATTATCGGTCACACCAACAGTACCTGCGGATACAGCAACCGCAGAATTGCCGGCAAAACACGCACCTATTAAACCGAACAGACATAATAATTTATTCATGTAAATCCCTCTCGTTAAAGTGATTTTATCATATTTCAAAAAAAAAGGCAAACATTCATTTGATTTAAAAAAATAAATTGTTATCATTATCGACATGATGATTACAAATGAACTTTTACAACAGATTTCAGACGACATTGCTGCCGTCAGGGGGTTTCTTTGACCCAGAAAATTTAAAATCACAAATCCAAAAACTGGAAATCCAGATAAATGCACCTGATTTGTGGGACAATCCTGATAACGCACGCGTTATACTGCAAAAAAAGTCTTCTTTGGAAAAAACACTGAAAGAATTATTGGATTTGGAAACAGAGTTTACAAATTTATGTGAATTATATGAACTTGCCCCCGATGATTCAGATGTAATTTCTGCGTTTGAGCGATTGTCAGACGCTGCACACAAGGCAAAATTTATAACATTATTCCGCGAGCCTGCCGATAACAGCGGTGCTTTTCTATTTATTCAGGCTGGGGCCGGCGGAACCGAAGCACAAGATTGGGCACAAATGCTGTCACGAATGTATGCAAGATGGGCAGAACGCCACAATTTTGTAACAGAAGTCATCGAAGAACACGAAGGCGATGTTGCAGGAATAAAAAATATAACATACAGAATATCGGGCGAACGTGCATACGGTTGGTTAAAAAATGAAATTGGCGTTCACAGATTAGTTCGCATATCGCCTTTTAATGCAAATGGCAAACGTCAGACCAGTTTCGCATCTGTTGATGTTTGGCCAGATATAGACGATACAATTGAAATAGAAATCAACGACAAAGATTTGCGTATCGATACATATCGTGCATCTGGTGCAGGTGGTCAACACGTAAATAAAACAGATAGTGCAGTTCGAATTACGCACATCCCAACAAACACAGTAGTCACATGCCAAAATGAGCGTAGTCAAATTCAAAACCGCGAAATGGCGATGAAAATGCTGCGAAGCAAACTGTATGAGTTGGAAATGCAAAAACGTGCCGAAGCCGAAGATGCAGCCAAGGCCGCACAAAAGAAAATTGAATGGGGCAGCCAAATCAGAAATTATGTCTTGTACCCATACCAATTGGTCAAAGACGTTCGTACAAATGTTGAAAAAACGGATTCAGACGCGGTTTTAGATGGCGATTTAGACGACTTTATGTTGGCATCATTACAACAAAACTAATAGTCCCCCCTTGACATTTATAAAAATTGACATAAAATACTTTTTGACAACGCAAAAGGTTGAGTATGAATAATAAATTATTTGAGACATATAAACGTGCAATTCTTTCGTTATACCCCGATATAACGAATGTTTATATACCTTACACCACAGGGATGCAAAATAACGTTTTGATTGCTAAAACAAAAAACGGCGACAAGGTATTTAAATTCAGCACACCAGATTTAGCAAAAAAGAACGAAATAGCCAGCAAACTATATAAAATGCGCGGCATTCCTGTGCCACAAACAACAGCTCTTCATGTTGATGACATTCATTTTGAAATGTATGATAAAATCTCTGGCATAACATTAAGCGAGGCCATAAAATTTGGTATGACACCACAAAAAATCAAACAAGTATATCATGATATTTTGGTTGAATTTGATAAAATGTCGCAAATCCATCCTGCGTATTTGAACAGCAATTTGATACGCGATGTACATAACGTTACTTTACAAAATATTTCCAGCCGAAACAATTCTGTTTTGGGAAAACTTGCTATGGCATTTGTATACATGTTAAACATCGGACAAGACAAAGACATGGCAGTATTTCATACAGATATTACACCAAACAATATTATCGTATCACCAAACGATAAATTCATTGGGTTTATCGATATGGATAATGTATGTGTCGCTAACAAAAACTATGCATTTAGTATTTTGGCATCAAAATATAAAGAATTAGGATTTGATGTACATGAACTAATCGACGAATATCGTCATATTTCACAACAAATCTTAACAACACGTAATATTGACAGTCGTGTTGCCTTGATAACAAATGCCAAGAAAGCATTATGGAAAGTCACATCGCAACCGCATCAAAAATAGTCTGAATTCGATGTTTCTTTCAAACAAAATTGCCTGGACTACTATTTCAAATGGTATTTCAGGCAATTTTACACTAAAATTCAACGTCATCCTTGACTTTCGTAAAAATTAACTAAAGTATTTCGCACAAAAAATAAAGACTGTATTTCAGAGAATCAAATAACCAATCAGCATTCTTGCAATTTAATATAAAAACAGTATAATAACACATGTTGTGCCCATAGCAGAACTGGATAATGCGTCACCCTCCGAAGGTGAAGATTGTGGGTTCGAATCCCGCTGGGCACGCCATATTTTTTTCAATATCACAGGATTATATCATGCAAGTATTTATAAAATTATCGCTGCTAATTATTATTCTGACTGGATGTAACAGTGTACATATGCATCCAAATACACTGGACAAAAATCAGGTTTTATATGTTGATTCCGGTGGTCTTATGATGGCACAAAATATCAAAGAACGTATGGAACAACGTGGATATAAATTGACCATCGGACATAAGCACAATACTATCAGAACAACCTTTATAACATCTACCGGCGAAGAATCTATTATTTCAGAAACAGACATCGGCAAGGCTCGCTATTTGGTATCCGTCAAAGAATGTTGTGAAAAATTTAGACCGATTTGGTGTTCATTAAACGGATTTTGGAGTTCTGACTTCACGGTATCTATTTCTGACAACGTTACTGGGCATGAGTTATTACACTGGAATGGCCGGGGTTGCATAAACAGTTCTGTACGAAAATTAGACAGAATTCTGGACATGTTAGAGAAAAAAGAAACTTTTTAATTTTTTGTCTTGCATGAAATTTTATTTCATATATAATACACCATCGTGGGTTAGTAGCTCAGTTGGTTAGAGCGGAGCGCTCATAACGCTTTGGTCGTGGGTTCAAGTCCTACCTAACCCACCAAAATTTCGCACCATTTGGTGCGTTTTTTTATATAGTTTTATTCCCTGCTGCATGCACATAAAAAAATTAAAATAATTGTAAAAAATATACTTGTTCAAATAATATCATTGTTCTATACTGAGACCAAGAAATGGGATTGGTTTTTTGTAGGAAAGGTTGAAAAATGCCTGATTTTTATAGACAAATCAAACGGTTATTTGGCACATTCGTCATGTGCGTTTTTGCATTGCTGTTTACATGTAACGTCCATGCGGAATCTGCAGGTGCAGACGACGAATATATAGAAAACGAATATCAGCTTGACCTGGCCGTTTCGTTTAATATCTTGCCTGTAGACATGCAAAATCTGGATGCACCATATCACGTACCACGTGATCCAAACGCAGACACCAGCACCATCTATGGAATGATCGCCGGTGGTGGCGAAGGGGCGTTTGAATACTGGACACTGCAAGATATTTTGGAGTATTCTAAAGAGATACCTAAATTTAACCCCGTAATTCGCTGTCAATTTTTAGACGATTTTTATATGACCGACCCCTATGGGGTATTTGAAAATGGTTCAATTGCAGAAATATATGAAACATATGACGCATCTGGTGCGATGAAATGGCTGAATGCGTTCAGTGTTACACCAGACACAAACCAATGTTGGTTCTGGGGTAATCGTGAAATCGACTGTAGTACCACACTGCGCGAAGTCGCAATTATGTACCAAGAATCTTTGAATGCGATTGATGAAGAATATTTGGCCCAACGTATGTTTGATTATATCGACCACCCATACAGTGTCAATGCTCAAAATAACAGAGATGGTTATATAGAACGCACACTTGAAACAGACCCCAACAGCACTGTAGAAATCATACGCCGCATTTCTTGTTATGTTGTCCCATCTGATGACGGTTGTATCAGAAACGGGTTCCCAATGACTGTATCTGCACCAGAACTGCCATGGTTAGATGCCGATGGGATCGAAAATACCGATGCATTTATCGGCAATAAAATCTTGATGGACGATCCAGATGATATTCCGTTACACCTGCTAAGCACAGATGAATATGATGGATTTTTGCTGTCTATACTTGACCCATACGCCGAAAACACGCCATACATAATGTTCAACGGCCCAGATTATCAGGGGTTAAGTACATTATTACCAATCGCGTACACTCCTAAAAGCGGAACTTTTGATAACATGGTTCGCGATTTGTATGGTTGGGGCGGTGGCATCATAAACGAAGAAGAACTTGGACGCATATTAAATAATTATGATAATGATATTACAGACAGTGTAGATGCCTATATCTCAAATATTCGTGATGTTATGTCCGGCCATAGTGTTTATTGGAACGAATGGTGTCCGATGGGAATCACTTTTGACACAATGCCTAACTTGCGATACATATGTGATGCCGGTGGTTTTGGGAATAATGGTGGCATCTGTGATTTAGATATATCCAACTTTACTGAAGACTCTGCAGATTACATGGTGTTGATGCCCATAGAATTTGGTGGCGATGGAGGCAACACTGGTGGCGGCACTGGTGGTGACACTGGTGGTGGTTCCCAGACGATTACATATTCCGTAAAGTATAACGCCAATGGTGGTTCTGGCACAATGTCGAACAGCAGTCATACGTATGGCGTAGCCAAGACATTGTCTACAAACACATTTACACGTACGGGCTATACGTTTAATGGTTGGAATACCACGGCAGACGGTACAGGTACCAGTTATTCTGACGGAGCCAGTGTAACGAATCTGACCAGCACAAACGGTGCAACGATAAATCTGTACGCCCAGTGGACAGCGAATCCAATAACAATTACATTAAATAAAAATGGCGGTTCTGGGACTGTTGGTGGTGTGTCTGGAACAGCCAATGGTACAATAACATGCAGTTATAATACAAATTGCACATTGCCATCATGGAATTCTTCTACTAATAATATTGCAAAAAGTGGTTATGTATTTATTGGTTGGGCAACAAGTGCCGGTGCAACCAGTGCGGTATCTAATACGATAAAGCCAACGGCTGCTGCGACATATTATGCCGTTTGGACAAAAGCGTCATGTTCTGCAACAAACGCATCGTGTAATAATGTATCTGTGTCTAACAACACACCATCTGCAACATTTTATTGTGATCCGGGTTATGCCCAGTATAGTAATAATACTGTTCAAACATTTACTGCAACAGGCACAGCAGGTAATCCAGTGGTAAGCCGAGAATGTGCTGCTGTTCCATATCTTGATATTTATTACCAGTGCGTTGACGAGGAACCCATCGAAGACGGTCGATACATATCTTTTGAGAATTTTGCTCCTGATTATTCAGTTTGTGACGGAAAGGGATATGATATAAACTCATGGGAATTTTACGCATTTGACAGCAACAACGAAACAGATCATGAAACATGGTCCCCTGCAGATTATAATGACCATGCTATGGTTATAGAGATTTTAAACGACATCCTTGCTGTGGGCTATGATACAGTATATATCAGACCGCGTGCGACAACGACATCATGCAATGCAATATCTGTGGTTTACTATGAAAATGGTGTAAGGAAACAGCAAAACGCAGTGTTTTATATGCTTTCTAATGACGGTGCAACCATGTTTGAAGATCCTGCTTGTACCATGGGTATGGGGCCAATTCCTGAAGAATATTGGGGTTATGGTCCTGGGATGTATCTGCGTGGGTTTACTATGACAGATCCAGACACATTATCAGATGGTGAAGCTGTAGAACTGTGTGTTGGAGCTGATGCACTGACCTTTGAAAGAGAGTGTTTTACACCAACAGATACAACATGGTATGCACTTTATGATTGTGCTTATGGATATTCGCGGGTGGATGGCAGTGGTGATTATGGTCTGTCCGATGGTACGACGTACTATTCCCCTGCATATTGTGATGCTGTGGCATACAAAATTACATATGAAGAAAACGGCGGCAGTGCTGTTGCAGACAAGACTTATACAATCGAAACTCCTACGTTTACCTTGCCAACACCTACGAGAGAAGGCTATACGTTTGCGGGCTGGTATACAGCATCGACTGGTGGCACCAAGGTAACGCAGATTACCCAAGGCAGCACAGGTAACAAGACGTTGTACGCCAGATGGACAGCGAGTACATATACTGTAAAATATAATGCCAATGGTGGCAGCGGTACAATGGCGGATACCACTTGCACATATGGTCAGCCATGTACATTGTCTACAAACACATTTTCACGTGTTGGTTATGTGTTTGATGGTTGGACAGAAAACAATGAATCTGCAACAATTGCTGAGAATACTATAACTGTTTCTTCTGCCCTGCCCGATAATACAATTACTGTATCTGCCGATTGGGCTAACTGTGCGTCGGGGTATTATTGCCCAGGAAGCAATGAACCAATCGAATGTCCAGCACCTCGTAATGATATTGGTGCAGCATCATATGGTGATCTGCCTGGTCATATTCATTCTGCAGATATAAATGGAAATGGCGTACGTGATTTAGTTGCAGAATGTCCGACAGCATTCCTGTTTGGAGAAGAGTGGTATGTTAATTTAACACCAGGTTTGCCATTAGATGACTCTTATGACCCACAATCTGATGCAAATATACGTGGTGTTGGTATTGCATATTGTGTTCATGGCAATCATGATGACGAGACTCTTTATAACGGTGAATGTACTGGCTATCCAGTGGTATGTGCGGCTGGTTATTATTCTACATTCGCACAGATGGATGGTGGTAATACTTGGAGAGAAACAAACAAACGAGATTCTTTGAATGATTTTGTTACACAATACTGTCAGCCTGTTGGTGACAATTATTGGTCGCCATCCGCCGAAGATTTTATGACAACTGGCGAATGGGCCGATGATTTGCCAGAGCCAGCCGGCACAACAGAGTTGGATAAATATAAAGTCTTTGTAGACAGATATGAATGTCCTGCAAACTCTTCGTCTGCTGGTGTTGTTCCTGCGGATAGATGTAAATGTAATGATGGCTATGTTGTTGGTGGTATAGTTGGTGGTGCAACAGAAACAAGATATGACGACTGTTTGCCAATTACATATACTGTAAAATATAATGCCAATGGTGGTACTGGCACAATGGCGGATACCACATGCACATATGGTCAGCCATGTACATTGTCTACAAATACATTTTCACGTGTTGGTTATGTGTTTGATGGTTGGACAGTAAACAATGAATCTGCAACAATTGCTGAGAATACTATAACTGTATCTTCTGCCCTGCCCGATAATACAATTACTGTATCTGCAAAATGGAACGAATTTGTAGGATATTATTTTTCCGATTCAATGTCGCATGATGGCGGT
>JBKSMR010000013.1:0-3772 GCA_046881895.1 Alphaproteobacteria bacterium | reverse complement strand
CCCAGATTATTTATCTTCTGTTGCAACTTCTAATTTTTTACCATCACGACCAGCGATGATTTCTGCAACTGTTTTGCCACGACGTGCAGCAACTGTCTTTGGAGAGTTCATTTTATTGAACGCCAAGAAAGCAGCACGAATCATGTTGTTTGGATTGTTTGAACCTTGTGATTTTACAACAACGTCCTGAACACCCAAGCATTCAAATACTGCACGCAATGCACCACCTGCGATAACCCCAGTACCTGGAACAGCTGAACGTACAACCAATTTGCTGGCGCCGTATTTTGCTGTACTGTCATGATGCAATGTACGACCTTCTTTCAAAGGAACGCGAATCATTTTTGCTTTTGCAGCCTTGGTTGCTTTCTGTACAGCAGCCTGTACTTCCAATGCTTTACCTTTACCAAAGCCAACACGACCTGCTTTGTCCCCGACAACAACCAATGCTGAGAAAGACATATTGCGGCCACCTTTTACAGTTTTGGATACGCGGTTGATAGAAACCAATTTGTCTACCAAGTTATCCGACTGCAATTTTTTATCATCAAAACGTGCCATTATTATACTCCGTCTTATTCAATTATATTCTAACGCCACCAGCGCGGATTGCTTCGCACAGTGCTTTTACACGACCGTGATAGCGATAGCCGCCACGATCAAAATAACAATTATCAGCAATTTTCGCTGCAACAATACGTTCAGCTAATGCCTTGCCGACCAGTTCTGCACCGGCAACATTCCAACCCTTTCCTGCAAAGCCTTTTTCTTTTGACGAGGCAGCACAGATTGTATGTCCTTTGGTGTCATCAATCGCCTGAACTTCGATATGGCGTCCAGAACGGAACACTGACAAACGAATTTTGCCAGGATTTTTTCTTTTCAACGCACCGCGATTTGCCAATGTACGTCTTTCTTCTGTAGATAAATGTTTTAACATTTTAGTTTCCTTTTTTCCGATTTCCGTAACAGCGGAAATCAAAGTTAGTTATTATTTCTTCTTACCTTCTTTACGACGGATTCTTTCGCCCTTATAGAAGATACCTTTACCTTTATATGGATCAGCCTTGCGAACCTTGTGGATTTTGTCAGCAAATTGACCAACCAAGCATTTATCCATACCTTTTACAGTAAATTCTGTTGGTGTTTCACCCATAACAACAGTCAAACCTGCTGGGATGTCCATAACAACATCATGTGAATAACCCGCAACCAAAACCAGCTGATTACCTTTTACAGATGCTTTATAACCAACACCTTTCATATACATTGATTTTTCAAAACCTTTTGAAACACCTTCTACTGCATTACGAACATTGCGAGCCATTGTACCCCACATTGTACGTGAAGATTTTTCTTCTGCATCTTTTGGATTGATGACGACTTGACCTTCTTCGATAACAATATCAACCAAGCCTGCATTTTTTGTATCCAAAGGTAATTTCAATTCACCTTTTGGGCCTTTGACGACCAAAGCGTTGTCTGCAATTGCGACCGTAACGCCTTCACTCAGTTTCACTGGATATTTTCCTGCACGAGACATAATTCAATCCTCACTTTATTATATAACTTTGCACAATACTTCGCCACCGACGTTCATCAAGCGTGCCTTGTGATCAGTCATAACGCCATTTGGTGTAGATACGATTGCAATACCCAAGCCATTCAATACTTTTGGCATTTTTGCACTGCCGGAATAAACACGGCGACCTGGCTTAGATACAACTGAAATTTCTTGGATAGCACCGTTTCCGCCAACATATTTCAATTCAACGACCAAATTTGAACGATGTTCATCAATTTGTTCTTTGCGGAAATCAGCGATAAAGCCTTCTTCTTTTAATACAGACAAAACTGCTGCACGCAATTTGCTGTTTGGAACGACGATTGTTTCTTTACCTGCGTTTTGACCATTACGGATGCGGGTAACCATATCGCCGATTGGGTGTGATAGTGACATCTTTTTTACTCCTTGTAACACGCGCAGGGATTTAACCCCCTGCACTGTTTTCTACAACTGCATTGTCCACAGTTGACCTGTTAAATATTACCAACTAGATTTACGTACACCTGGCAATTTACCTTCGCTTGCCATTGTACGAACCTGTTGACGACACAGACCGAACAAACGAGAGAACCCGCGAGAACGACCTGTAACACTGCAACGATTACGCAAACGTGTTGGGTTTGCATTGCGTGGCAATTTTGCCAGCTTTTTCATTGCTTCGATTCTTTCTTCTGGTGTCGCATTTACAGACATTTTAGCCTTGATTGTTTCACGCTTTTTTGCATACTGCGCAACCAGCTTTTCACGTTTATGTTGTTTATTGATTAACGCTAATTTAGCCATCTTTTTTACCTTTTTTAATTATTTCAAAACCAATGGCAAGCCGATCTTAGTCAGCAATGCACGTGCTTCATCATCTGTTTTTGCTGTTGTTGCGATGACGATATCCATACCACGGATAGCATCAATTTTATCAACAGAAATTTCTGGGAATATCAAATGTTCTTTGATACCAAAGGCATAGTTACCACGACCATCGAACTTTGATTTTGACAGACCACGGAAGTCTTTTACACGTGGCAATGCAACAGTAATCAATTTATCCAAGAAATCATACATTCTTTTACCACGCAATGTAACCTTTGTACCAATAGGTTGTCCTTCACGCAAACGATATGTTGCAATTGATTTTTTTGCACATGTAACAACTGATTTCTGGGCAGCAATCGCTGTCAAGTCAGCAACAGCAGCATCTAATTTCTTTTTATCAGATACAGCTTCGCCAACGCCCATGTTTAAAACGATTTTGGTCAGTTTTGGAACCGCCAATGCATTTGTGTAACCGAATTCTTTAATCAATTCAGGTACAATTTCTTTTTCATAAATTTCACGCAATCTGCTTTGCATTTCTTTTTTCCTTATGTTGTGTTCCCGTAACAGCGGGCAACAATTTTACTTTATTATATTTCCGCACCAGATTTTTTTGCAACGCGAACTTTTTTACCATCGTTCATTTTGTATCCAACGCGTGTTGCTTTTTTTGTTTTTGGATCAACCAATGCAACATTAGATACATGAACAGGTGCTTCGCGATCAATGATATGACCTGGCTGTTCTTGTGTTGGTTTTACGTGCCATTTGTGACGGTTTACACCTTCTACTACTACACGTGATTCGGATGGGCGTGCTTCCAGAACTTTACCTTTGACGCCTTTGAATTTTCCCGAAATAACTACGACTTCGTCGCCTTTTTTAATTTTCATTTTGTGACCTTCCATCTGTTATTAGATTACTTCCGGTGCCAAAGACACGATTTTCTGTACATCGTATTTACGACGAACTTCACGTGCGATTGGTCCAAAGATACGTGTTCCAATTGGTTCAAAGTTGTTTTTGTTGATTAAAACAACTGCATTGTCATCAAAACGGATAATAGAACCGTCTGGACGTTTTACAGGGAACTTTGTACGAACGATGATTGCACGTTGTACTGTACCTTTTTGAACTTTACCACGTGGAATGGCTTCTTTAATTGCGACGACGATTTTGTCGCCAACTGTTGCATAACGACGATGAGAACCGCCCAAAACCTTGATGCACATTGCTTTACGTGCACCACTGTTGTCTGCAACTGTCATAACTGTTTCATTTTGAATCATAACTTTAATCCTTTTCCTGCAAGCGAGGCAATCCCCCACTGCTTTGTTATAGGTTCCGACTGTCGCCTTATATTTCCCGAACCGACCTCAAAGAACCTGTTGATTA
>JBKSMR010000012.1:0-62225 GCA_046881895.1 Alphaproteobacteria bacterium | reverse complement strand
TTTAACCAATCCCTTTACTTCTTTTTTTGCCATTTTTCACTCCGTTTTTTTTCGTTTGTGTCGTGGTACGATATGGCGTATCTACCACGGGTTGCTGTGATTTTACTGCATTTTTTTCAGAAAACCACAAAAAACTTTTTTATTTTTGCCTTACTCGTTTCAATAAAGCTATTTGCATAATCGGCCTATACTTTTGAACAAGCCTATATCGTCGTGCCAATTCAGATATAAATTTCTTGGAACATTCGACCTTTAACCCACCGTCTTTTGTTCTTATTATCTGAACACCCGACATATTTATACCTTTTCTACCTGACTGAATTCCAATTCCATACTTGTTTCACGACCAAACACCAGAACAGTTACAGTCATTTTTTGTTTTACATTATCAACATCAGATGCAACACCGTTAAAGCCAGCGAATGGACCATCGATAACGTGCACTTCTTGGCCAACTTCGTACACTACATCATCCGCAACAACAGAACCTTCTTCGACCTGCTTTAACAGACGACGTGCTTCTTCTTCGCTGACTGCGATTGGTTTATTTTTCGCACCCAAGAACATTACAACCTGAGGAATCTGTTTAACCAATGTAAATGTTTCATTATTCATAGCCATTTGAACAACGATATAACCTGGAAAAAACTTTTTTTCTGTTTTTACACGTTTTCCAGCCTTAATTTCTGTAACTTCGCGTGTTGGCACCAAAATTTCACCGAACAACGCGTTCAAACGACGCTTGTCAATCTGTTCACGCAAGCCACGTGCAACCTTGTCTTCGCACCCAGTATGAACATTTACAACAAACCATTGCATTTTTTCTTCCATTTGCACTTCCTTTTCCTTAGAAAATCCAGCCTACGATTGCATTTAAGATACTGTCAACAATAAAAAAGAACAGTGTCGCCAAGCCAGAAAATACCAATATTCTGATAGTTGCACTAATAACATCGTCGCGCGTTGGCCATACAATCTTAAACCATTCACTGCGAACAGATTTTAAAAATTCAAGTATTTTCTTCATAAAAAACTGCCTAAATTACGTAATTTATTTCAACTATTATTTTGGCAGGGGCAGAAGGAATCGAACCCTCATCCGCGGTTTTGGAGACCGATATTCTACCGTTGAACTATGCCCCTTTGAACATACACATACCTGTCTGATGTACCGCATGCCAATACAATAGTCTGTGACACAATAGCACACGCATACAAAAAATCAAGCGGAAATATTATAATATTTTTCACAAACACACGCAAGAACATTTTTACATGTAAATATTTTTATTTACTGAACTATTTTTGCAAATTTTTACTTGCATGATACATACATTTTTTTCTACAATCAACATAATCAAGGGGGAGAAAATCGTGCAAAACCGCGTAAAACCGCCGATTTTATTATCTAGACTATTGACTTTTGTCTTGGCAACAGCACTGGTTGTGCTGGGGACGCTGGCGTTTACCACATACAAAATGTTCCCATTAAACCGTCCGCAGATATTCTTTTTGACAACAACTATTGCCGACAATCAGGACATTAAATTGGTTGAAATGCAGCCTGTCAGCGAGAATTTAGACAAATATAAAAAGACTTTTGTGCAAGAATACATCAGACACAGAAACGAGGTCAGGGCAAACGCATCGGAAATGCATAAAAAGTGGAACGCCACAAACGGCATTATTCGTACTGTTTCAACAGATGATGTGTATTCTAATTTCACAAAAACAGCATTATTTAATGATATTATGAGCAACAACGTGCCAAATATACCTGTACAATGTGCAGTCAGCTTTCATGGCACACCGATGAGTTTGCTTACCAAAGACAAAGACAAAGATACATACCAGACAAAAATTATGTATTTTTGTGCAGATAGTACTGGACGACACACCAGAAAAGATTATACAATACGTATGAAACTTATAACACAAGACGGTGTAAAAATAAGATGGGCAGACCGTATTGAAAACCCACTTGGTTTAAAAGTGGATGAATATACGATTATGTCAGGGAACGGCGATCCGTTGGACACAGGCTTCTTGGCGAACGAATAAAAAAATATGGAAGGATTGGTATGATGTTTTCGAAAAAATTTGGTTTGAATCTGTATGCATTTTGTTTAGCAGGATTATTATATTTGCCAGCATACGCCACCCCTACTGAGTATGGGGTACAAAATGCATGGGACAACCCAACCGCTAATATGGCCGCAGGAAGTATTAAACCAGGATATGCACAATTGTCTTGGTCTGCAGGCAGTGTTTTGCCAATCAAACTGCGTAATGGTATGGTAACAATGGTAACCTTGCCAAATGGCGAACAAATTTCTGATGCAATCGTTGGAAACACAGGTTTGTTTGAAATCCAAGCCACCCAAGGCGACAGAACAATGTTCTTGTCCCCAAACCCAGACAATCTAGGTTCTGATACTAATTTGATTGTTACTGGTGCGTCTGGAAATAAATACATTTTCTATTTACGCAGCGAACCATCAAATTCCAGCGAAATTACTTATTCTCAGGTTGACGTTGTATTGGATGGCAATGGCGTGTTGCCAACTGCAGACGTTACAACCGCAGTATCAGGCGGTGCAAAGTCTATATTCCAGCCAGCAACAAACAAAACCGCAACAGTTGGTGTTGACGGCGAAGATTATGGGTGGATAAAATCTATGAAGATTGACCCATCTGAATTCAGATTTGATTTGGATATATTCGTTCCAAATCCAGACGATTATGTTATCGCACCAGAACGTGTGTGGCGTGACAGAATCTTTACATACATTGACTTTGGTGACAAGGTTATATCCATGACACAGCGCCCTGTTGTATCGCTGTTGGTCGAAGGTGGTGAATCTCCTGTTGGATTCCGCACAGATGGCGAAGACGGTCGCCTGCTGATTGTAGAGGCAGTTGGCGATATGGTTCTGCGTAGTGGTCAAAGAATTGTATGTATCAAAAAACGCGAAAAACCATTCTTGATTGCAGATACAGCATCTGTTATGGCATTAGCCGAAGCAAATGTTGCACAAAGCATGTTATCAGGACAATCGTTGAATAATATCGCGTATACGGACAGCATGGCCGCGATGAGCATGGGCACCCCATACACAGGCACACCAATGTACGTTGGTAACACTGCAACAGTTAACCCAACAACAGGTGCAGGCTATTATATGCCAGCTGGGTTTACAGTTCCACAGGCATTACCTGCATCAAATAGCGTTGTAAATATGTTACCACAAGAACGCAATACAGCAGGTGCATATCTGCCACAGTCTAATATACCACTGATTACCAGCAACCAATCTGGTGTTGCAGTTGAATTAAGGTCTGATACCGAAGTAAAGGCATTGGCAGATTATTGGACAATGTTACTTGCAAAATTTAGCGGCGAAGATGGCCAAGGATTGTTGACCCCTTATAAAGATATGGCATTCTTTGCAGTTGACGAACAAGGCGTCGGTGAACTGGGTGCACAATCTGCGACAGCACGCCAATATCGCTTGCGTATTGGACCATTTGCAGATATCGATACAGCACAAACACTGTGTGACAAACTGTTAAAATTTAGTGGTACAAGTTGCAGTGTTGTTCGTATGCAATAAATATAAACATTATTAAATCTGTGGGTTCGCGTATGTCAAAAATAAAACAACAATTTATAGACCTGAAAAAAAGTACACCAAAGCATATTCAGTGGCTGTTACTGGCGGCAGCGTTTGTTGTTGTTTTAATACTGCTGACACTGTTGTTTAGCAGTGACAAAAAGTCAAAGTTACCTGACACAGATACTGTTGTTGCTGAATTAAAAATAACACCAGATGCAGTAGATTGGTCAAATGTTATTGTCGGCGATAAGAAAGAAACAACAATCAAAGTATCTGCAAACACACAGGTAAAAATACAAAATGTCAGATGGCACAAAGCTGTTGATGGCTTTGGCTTTACAGACACGTGTAGAAGAGTACAAACAGTAAACACAAAAACAGAATGCGTGATAGATGCAACCTATGAACCAACTGTTGCATTAGATACAGAACTGGCAACAATATTCATCGATTGGTATGATGCTGCAAAATCAGACCAGATGTCGCAGACAAGTAAGATAGTGTTTACACTTAGTGCAAAAAATCCGGAACCAACGGTTGTTGTCGCACCTGCAGAAACAGAACCTGAACCAGAACAGTACGATGAAACAGAAGAAGAAATAGAAACTGTTGCAGAACCAATTTCTGTCCAAGACGAAATTAAAAAAGATATAGAATCTATTGCACCGGAATTTGAAATCCCAGAAACACCTGTGACGCCATCTATACCAGAGGCATGTTCTGACTTTGCATTTCCTGGATACGATAACTATGGTCGTCAAATCGGCTGGATTAAACCAGAGGCTGGCTCATATAAATTCCATCCTTTTTCTGATATAAATTGCAACAAAGCGACGGGTGTATACAATCCTGATAATGGCATAATCACTGATATAAATAATTCTGGCAAACGTATCGGCTCAGATGCAGAGCATATTGGCTTTAACGCAGTTGCAAATGGTACATTACCCGAACTGTCAAATGCACCTGCTGTACGTGAAGTGAATCGAGCACGACAACTGACCACCGATGAAATTAAAGGAATTACAAGTGGTATCGGCAAAATGGGGAGTATATCTTTGAAGAAAAAAACTTCAGACGTTTCTTATGGATCTTCTGCCGGCGATGAAAATGTTGTTGTTTCATCACAAATATACGACCGTCAGTTTTTATTACGTCAATATAAACCAATTCCTGCAACAATCGTATCCGATATTCGTGCAGATATTGATGCATTAGAACGTGGCGTTCCTGTGCGTGCAACAGTCGACAGAAACGTATATTCAGACAGTGGACGCAATATTATAATCCCAACAGGAACTTTATTATTGGGTTATGTAACGGGTAAAGTCCCAGGACCATATCAGACAATCGGACGAATGGATATAAACTGGTACCAGTTTATTCTGCCAAATGGCGTTGAATTCAACTTTTTAGATGGACACGACCCATATTCAGGCGATTCTCAGGGTCGTATTGGTGTACCTGGACGTGGCAGCACAGACTATTTGGAACAGTTCTTTATGCCAATGCTGACCGCGTTTGTACCAGCAACGATAAACTTAATAAACCCAATTGCAGATGCATTTGTTAATCAAATCGATTTAGATAATAATACGGTTGTACAAAGCGGAACAATGCGTTCATCAGAACTGGCCAAGAATGAAATTATTACCGCATGGAACCAGGTTGCACAAAAACTGATGGTTGACATGATGGATAATACTGTACCACCTTTTACAATCGCAGCAGGTACTCGTATTACTGTATATTCACCTGTTGATTTAATGGTAACCTGTGGTGCACCATTGTCTGAAGATAATCCAAATGGCAGTGACAAAAAATGTGCGATTAAAGAGTATGGAAAAAATCCTCGCAGGAGTATAACAAAAGAAGATATGGGTCTAGAAAAAGCGAATGACGCTTCTTGGGTTGGTCAGGCACGTTCATTCCAAATGGACGGATTATGCGACAGGGATTCTGATGGTCTATATCGTGCACCAGAAGAATGCTTCAGTGCAGAAGGTGCAACAACAACGTCTAAATCAGGTTATTCTTGTCTGACATTAAAGTTGTATTGTGAATCGCTGAATTATCAGTCCAAAAAAGCGTTGCAATACGAAGCATATAGAAATGAGCAACAACAACAGTATGCTAACCAATACGAAGGTGCGACAACATATAACGAAGAAAAAAAGAAATACGAAGTAAAAGATGCGGATGCATACAACGAAATGATTGGCGTTTCATACGATGCAGATGGAAATATTGAAAATCCATACGATAAGCAAACACAACCCGTAGAAGAAGTTATAACTTGTTTTGATGGCTCTTTGCCAGATGTAAATGGCTGCTGTGCTGGTGAAATATATACAGATATGGGCGACCAAGGATTTAATTGTTGTCCGGAAACAGGTGGTGATTGCTTCCCACCAATAGTGGTCAATTAAATACACAACCCGCCAAATGGTGGGTTTTTTAATATAGCCAAAGGAGATATAAATAAAAATATAGTTTTGATATAACATAATTCACATTACAAAGTACGCACATGCGCGTACTTTTTTTTATCCAAGAAAAGATAAACAGCACCGATTCGATTCAAACAACTTTTTTTGCAATACGAATCTGTTTTCCGATTCAACCTGCAACCGTTGGTTGTAAGATTTTACAGGAATCTTTTCTTATATTATAACTTTATATACCCACAAAAAGAAAAAGGAGAAAGAAAAAATGAACGCAACAAACGCACTGACAGCAACTGAAAAATTTCAATCGGCAGAACAACTGTGGTTTTGGTTTTTGTATTCTAAATCCGTCAAAAATGATTTTTCAAGAATTCGTACAAATCCAACAAAAAGACCGTGTGAAATACTGGATGTGGAAACAATGATTACAAAACTATATCTGTCTGGGCAACTGACCGATGAACAATTATGCGTTATGAAAAAATTCGGCGATAAAAGACGTGCACCACATCAACATATCTGGTCTGAAAATCGTGCTGCTGCACAATGGAAAAGTGCAATGGATGTAATTGGCATTGCCGCACAAAAACATGGTTGGATATATTAAAATTTGGGGTGTAAAACATGATTATTATCGCATTTTCTGACAAGACATCAAAAATCTTACCAAGACTAATTTGTCGAAAATTTAAACACGTCGCACCAATTGCTGTACATAACGATAAATTGGTTATGTATCAATTTGTAAGACGCAATATATGCGTCAAAGTACATTTGCGTATGAAAGATATAAAAATATTAACCAAAAATGGTTGGCGATTTATATATTTAACAGGTGATATACCACTAAATTTTAATACAAAAAATGTACGTACTTGTGTTGAATTAGCCAAACGTGCAATTGGATTAAAAAGCAGACTTATACAAACACCAAACGCATTGTATAAATATTTGATATAAAAAATCCCCCAACGGGGGATTTTTATTTACTTTGCTTTTTTATTATCTGCATTTGAATTATGCCGAATATATTTGATACTGTCCAATACAAGACCAAACCTGCCGGCATCCATGCGAACATTATCGTAAATAATACCGGCATCCAGCGCATCATCTTTTGTGTTTGTGCAACGGCATCATTTGCATTTGGATTCTTGTTTGCAGGTGTTTGTAAATACTGCTGCAACCACATTGTCGCACCCATCATTATCGGCAAGATAAAATATGGATCCATCGCAGATAAATCTGAAATCCACAAGAAATGCGCATTACGCATCGGAACAGATACCAACAACGCCTTGTACAATGCAAAAAAGATTGGAATCTGAATCAACATTGGCAAACAGCCCGACATTGGTGAAGTCTTGTATGTTTGATACAGTTTCATCATTTCCATCTGCAAACGCATTTTGTCATTGGCATATAATTTTTGAATACGCTGCATTTCTGGCTGCATCTTTTGCATTGCGACCATATTTGTATATGACTTGCGTGTTAATGGCCACATCAACAAACGCAATAATATCGTCATAATAATAATCGCAACACCATAATTCATAACAATATGATGAATACCATTTAATATCCACAACATTGGACGTGCCAAGAACCAGAACCAACCATAATCAACAGATTCTGATATACCTGCTATCTTTTGTTCAACAACATCCAATACATGTTGTTCGCGTGGTCCTGCAAACAAATATGAAACTAGACTTTTTGTGTCACCTGCACCAACAGATACAGCAGACGCTGCAATATCAGAACTATACGCATCACCAGACTTTTTAACACGAATTGTTTGGTCTGGACTGTCAATAGATGCAACTGTCTGCCAATACTGATCATTAAAGCCAGCAAAGCCATTTGTTGTTGAATATGCATATGATTTTTTATCCAGTTTATTCCATGCACGTTGTTCAATGTCTGAATTTGCATAAACAATCGAACCATTCGCAACAGCCGCAGACTGTGCACCCGCTTTGTTTTCACGAACAACACGTGCATATGGCGATACAGATACATCAGACTTGGAATTATTCTTTATTGTATCTGTTATTGTTATAACATAACCATCTGTATTTAACGTACGTGTAAATTCAACACCATCTGGATTGCGCCAAGTATAAGTACCGTCTTTTTCGCGCCATACCGTATTTGCAACAGGTGCTGTTGTACCGGTGGTCAGGAATCCAACCTCTATATAATCATTGTCGCCAGACAGTAATGTAACAGGTTCCGCAGAATCGGATGACACAGGAAATTCATTCAACTGAATATCTGAGATACGCAAACCTTGAACATTTGCGGAAATCTTATCCGATTTTATCGTTTGTGTCGGAACAGACGACATATCTACAACAGTTGTTTCTGTTGCCTTATCCGTCACAGCCTGTTTTGGTGCCATAATAGAACCAACCATCCACCAAGCCGCCATAAACACCAACATCCACCATAAAAATCCGGAAAAACCTGATTTTTTAGCAGCTGCATTACGATTTGCATTCCACTGATTAAACCCAGAGTTATTATTCATATACTGAACCATGATTATTTGCCACCCTTTACTGATTTTAAACATTTACGACGTGCAATATACCAATTTAATAGATATAAACCAGCGCCAACAACAATACATATATCTGCAACATTAAATGCAGGCCAATGCATCCCACCAATATGAAAGTCCAAGAAATCAACAACCGCACCAAAACGAATTCTATCAACTAAATTACCAATTGCACCGCCTGCAATCAACGCCAATGGAATACGTTCATAATCCTTGGCACGTGCGAACAAGTAATGCAAAATAAATCCGATAATAACAGCTGTTGCGATAATCATTATAAATGGCACAGATTCACCCAATCCACGGAACATCGAAAAAGACGCACCTGGATTCCAAGTAAATACGATATTAAATATATCGCATACATGTGCCATTAAATACGGCACAGGAACAATTTCCCACGCACCACCAAATAATGGAACACCGCCTGTAATTAAATACAGCAATACCCCCTTGGACAATTGGTCTAAAACAAATACACCAAAAATAATAGATAAAATCAAAACTGTTTTTTTCATATTTTCCTTTCCTGGTTATATAGGTTGAAATATAACAATATACAATACTAAAAGCAAATAAAAAGTCCCCAAATTTTTAGGGACCTTTTATTAGTCTTGTTTATCAGAAACGACCGTAGATAATGCAGCATAATTATTGTCACGCATATTGTGCAATAATTCTTCGATATCACTGTCAAGAACGCCTGCATGTTCCAAAACACTGTATCCCAGATACAAAGACGACTCTATCGTTTCAGGCAATGCAAGATGTGCACCCTGGGCAGTTAAAATCTGAGAATCTGCTAAATTTCTGGCACGAGCAAAAATTTTCATACTTGGTGCAATTGATTTCACCATAATAATCGCACGTTTTGCAGTCGTCGCATTATCCAGCGCAACAACAACACTTTTTACCTTTCTGGGTGCCAGACCAAATTCACACAGTACATCACGGTTTGTCGCATCGCCATATACGACGTTAAATCCCATCTCGCGTCCCATCATAACAGAATTTACATCCATATCTATGGCCACATATGAAATATTTTGTGCGTCTAACATTTGACATATAATTTGTCCCACACGACCAAAACCACATACAATTACATCTGGTTTTATTTTCTGTTCCATATCTGAATTTGTACGGCTTGCAGGTGCAGACAATATTTTCCCAGCACGTTGCAAATAATCATACAAACGCAACATTAATGGTGTCATCATAATAGACAATACAATCACAGCTGTTAAAATATCTTTATGCTCGGTTGGAATACCGGAAATACCACTGGATTTCATTGTCTGTAACATCAACAGCGCAAATTCACCACCTTGGGCCAAAATCAACGCAATCATTGTTGCGTCTGGAATATTTACGTTGCGAACACGTGCAACCATATACAACGCAACAAACTTTACCAACACCAACCCTATCACACCACCCAACACAATATACCAATTAGATGCCACCAAACCTAAATCAAACCCCATACCCAACGATATGAAAAACAGTGATAAAAACAGTATGGCATATGGCGATATCTCTGCTGCAATTTGATGACGATATATTGTTTCTGACATTAACATACCAGCCAAGAATGCACCAAGTCCCGCAGGCAAACCCATTAAATCCATCAACACAGCCCAAATAACAATATTTAGCATAACAGCCAGTAAAAACGCTTCGCGAGATTTTAGTTTCGCAACCAAACGTAACAATGGTGTCATAATAAAACGCCCAACAACAATAACAGCAACAACCAACGCAACAGATATTACAGCTACGTCTATCGCGGCCGCCCCCATATTAAAAGTTCTTCCAGACAACACAGGCAACATTGCCAACAACGGAATCGCCAACAAATCTTGGAACAACAATATTGAAAATGTCTGACGTCCCATATCTGTGTTTAACTGATTTCTGTCTGTCAAAATTTGTAAATCTGCAGACGTACTGGACATTGCCAATAACATCGCAATCATTATACAGCCAATAATTGACCAATTTGTAAAACCAACCAACATCGGGAATAACATAACAGCAACCATCAAAACTTGTGCTGCACCAAATCCAAATATAGTGCGACGCAGACGCCATAGACGTGTCATGTTTATTTCCAGACCAATATTAAACCACAAAAATAAAATACCTAAATCACCCAAGAATTTCCACGTTTCTGTCAGCTCAAAAATATTAAAAACATATGGTCCTGATAGAACACCCGTTAAAAAGAATGCAACCAATGCACCAATCTTGGCGGTACGCAACAAATAAACCAATGTAAATATTATTGCAAAAAATAGCAATATTGAAATAGACATTTAAAATTCTCTCTCGCTTTTATTAAAACTGATATTATTATATCAGATTTTGTGCCAATTCTGCAAACTTTTCTGGCGACAAATTTTCTGCACGTTCGGTCCCCATCAAACCAAACGAGTGCCAATCGACATTCGGCATAATCGCACGTATCATCTTGCGACGCTGGCCAAATAATTTTGCAGTTATTTTTTCAATCTTTGATAAATCTTGGATTGAAGAAATCTTTGCAGCATTTGGAATAATTTGTACAACCGCACTTTGCACCTTTGGGCGTGGGACAAACGCAGTATTTGGAACGTCAAATAAAATTTTTGCATCTGCCAACAAAGATGTCAAAACCGCCAAACGACCATAATGTTCATCACCTGGCTTTGATGTAATACGCAATGCAACCTCGTGCTGGAACATCAATGTCATAGAAGCAATTTGTTCGCCATTGGCAATCTTGTGCAACCAGCCAATCAATAATTCTGTACCGACATTATATGGCAAATTCGCACAAATCGCATACTTATCAAACCCTAGTTTTGAAAAATCAACATGCAGTGCATCATCATAAATAACATTCAACCTGCCATCAGAAGCATCAACAATTTTTGATAAAATAGGCATAGTTGTTTTGTCTTTTTCAATTGCAATTACGCGCTTGGCTCCAGCCAATAATATCGCCCGCGTAAGTCCTGCGGGACCGGGTCCAACCTCTACCACTGGGATTGTTTCAATATATGGCACACTGCGCGCAATACGACCAGTTAAATTTAAATCAAACAAAAAGTTCTGACCAAATTGTTTTTTTGGTTCCAAACCAGATTCACGCATCATTTCTGACACAGGTGGCAAAGATGCAACTTTATCTGTCATACTGATTTACGCCCCCCAAACGCCAATGTCAACGTCCCATCGTCCAAGTAATCAAGATCACCCCCCAATGGTACACCAGATGCAAGTTCTGTATATGCAACCCCATCCATTCCATCTATGACAGACATAATATAATGTTGAGTTGTTTTGCCTTCGACTGTATTTGGCAACGCAAATATAACCTCGCCTATCTGTTCTTTCTTTATACGTTCTGGCAGATTTGAAATACTTAAATCCTGGGGTAAAACACCGGACGCACCAGACAACAAGCCACCGATAATATGATAACGACCATGAAATACTGCGGATTTTTCCAAAACCCACACATCAGACAAATCGCGCACGATGCACAGCTGACCATTCTGACGCGACGCATCACAACAAAATTCACAAACGCCCATTCCACGCCCAGTCAGCACACCACAGTTCGGACATGGCACAATGTTTTCCATTGCGTCATTTATCGCATTTGCCAAAGCCACACCACGACCTGTTTTATCTTGCAACAAAGCCAATGCAATACGCTGACCACCACGATTGCCAACACGTGGTAATTTTGCAAATAACTTTATCAACTTTTCAATTTTCGGATTCATACTGTTTCATAGAATACTAATGAAAAACGTAACTGTCAATGCCATGATTAGTCGCAGAGACTTTTATTTTTTGTGCATCTGATTCTGTCAGATTATATTTGCGAACACGATACATACCATTACCTGTTGGTTCAACAACCGTATCGACCCCCAGTTTGTTTTTTATATTTTTTACATGACTTTCTGCTGCATTTACAGAACCAAAAGCACCAAATTGAACACCAGCACCACCAGACGATACTACGACCGGTTTAGACGCAGTATAATTTGGGATTGAGCTTGCAGTCGCAGTATTATATGCAGCCGACATTGTAGTTGTAGGCGTATTATTCTGTACAACAGGCGTTACTGGTGTCGAAACAGTAACAGGTACCGCACCAGAATTTAACATTGAAAAACCACGATTTAACATTTGTGCAGCAATATTTGCACGAACATCTTTGTTTTCTGCCCCCAAAACAACTGAAATCAAATGTGAATTACCACGATGTGCTGTTGCAACCAATGAATACTTAGACTTTTTTGTATACCCTGTTTTCATACCATCACAGCCATTAAACGATGTCAACAAGCGGTTGCCGTTTGTATATGTCTTGCCATTATACACCCATGATTTAATACCAAAAAAATGCCAATATTGCGGATAATGCTTGTACACCGCCATAGACAACAACGCAATATCACGTGCAGTAGACATATGGTCATCATTTGGCAAGCCTGATGAATTTTCAAAGTTTGTATTTGTCAGTCCAATTTCACGTGCGACACGCGTCATCAAATCTGCAAAAGATTCTTCTTGGCCGCCCTTTAAATTTTCCGCCAAAACGCGTGCAACATCATTTGCGCTGTATACCGCGACAGCCTTTATCGCATCTTCTACTTTTATTTTAGAACCTGCCGCCAACCCCAGTTTTACAGGCTCTGCATTTGCAGCAGACTGCGACACAATTAAATAATCATCCAGCGCAAGACGCTTATGCTCTAACGCATCAAAGGTTAGATACAATGTCATTATTTTTGTTAAACTTGCTGGATAGTTTAATTCAGTTGCGTTTTCTTGGTACAGCACACGACCTGTATCCATATCAGCCACCAATGCCGCACGATACTGGGCAGCAAACACCCCAGAAGACATAAATAACATGGACAAGATAAAGAACATTCTTCTCATGTAATGCATGTTAGTAAAAAAACACTAATCGGGTCAACATATAAAAACACCTTGAAAAACAAAACATTCTATAATACCATACTTAGCGAACTTGAAACACAGGTTCGGGGTTCCCAAGACCCATAAAGCGTGAGATGTGTTAAGCAACACATCAAAAAAAACAAGTAATGAACACAATGAAAATTGTGTGCCTGACCATATCGGTCGGGCTACTGTGATTATACAATAGGCATTAGACCAAAAATCACAGAGTCATTCGCTTTATGACCTTGGAAATGCCCGACCGTCATTTATTGACGGTTTTTTTCGGCATAACAAACAAGGGAAAAAACAATGACACACAGCAAATATCAAACAACATTAAAAATATCTGTCTTGAACATACCGATTTTTTCAATCAAGCAAAATTTTCCATACAAGGAATATAAAATATATTTATTTGGAATAATACCTACATTTAAATTCACAACTTAAAAAAAATCGCCCGATTGGGCGTTTTTTTAATCCAATGTTCGCAAACTTATTTTTTCTTCATCTACGATAACCAACTTACCAGAATTTATATGGAATTGGCGTGCAGCATTAAATCCATCACGCATACCAAATAACTGATTATCATAAATTGGGAACACACCACGTAACAAGCATAACTGATTTGCAATTACAGATTCATTACATACTGCAATCACAGGAATATCAGGTTTGCGACACGAAATTTCTGTTGCAGCAATTGTATCACGTGCAAACACGACAATCGCAGCAGCCTTGTTCAAATACGCCATTGACGCAACAGAACGCGACCAATCGTTTTCCGGTATATTTTCAATACGCGACCAATCGTATGGATTTGCAATTGCATCTGCGTCTGCATGCGACAAAATATTTGCCATTGTTGCAATTGCGTTCACAGGATTTATACCAATTGTTGTTTCTTCGGATGTCATTGTTGAATCAGCACGCAAATATGCAGCATTTGCAACGTCTGTAATTTCTGCACGTGTTGGGAATTCACTGTTTACCATTGACCCCAGCATTTGTGTCGCGACAATAACAGGTTTATTCATCTTTCTGCATTCACGAATTATATGACGAGAAATCGCTGGAACTTCGGCATATGGAACTTCTACCGCCAAGTCGCCACGTGCAATCATAATGCCATCTGCAGCAGATGCAATTTCTGTAATTCTAGCGACCGCATTTGGGCGTTCTATTTTTGCAATAATTTTAATTGGGTGTGATGTATGCTGGGAAATAAATTCACGAACTTCGGCTACATCTTCGGGACGTTGAACAAAAGAAATCGCGACATAATCCGGATTTTTTGTAACAGCATATGCCAAATCAGCACGATCTTTTGGTGTTAGAACAGATGTTGAAATTTCTGTATCTGGCAAATTAAAGCCACGTCTGGACCAGATTTCATTTCCACGAACAACAGTTGCATCAACGCGTTCTGGTGACGCAAAATCTACAACCATTTCAATTTTACCATCATTTAATAAAATTCTGTCGCCAACATTTAATGATGCCAACACATCAGAATCTGGCAACTGAACACGCGTTGAATTACCAGGCCTAGAATCTGTATCAAATGTAAACTTTTGACCGATAGTCAGTGGATATTTATCTTCTGTTTCAAAGTTACCAATACGATGTTTTGGGCCTTGCAAATCTATCATAATTGCGACAGGCGTATTTAATTCTGCGGAAATTTCACGAATTAAATCAATCTTGTTACCCTGAACATAACCCGTATCATGACTAAAATTCAAACGACACATATTCACGCCCGCCTGAATCATACGGGTTAAGGTTTCCCTATCTTCGCATTTTGGACCAATTGACGCCGTAATTTTAGTGTATTTATTCATATCTATTTTCCTATCTGTTTTTGTTTTTCTTGATTTTTGTCTTTTATTGTATATCATAAAGTCATCAAATAAACAAGGGGAAAACAGAAATGAAACAAGCAAATCATGGTGCAATTGACAACCAACAACTTATCAGCATTATTGAACGCATTGAAAAACTAAATGAAGATACAGCTGCAATTGCTGCTGACATCAAAGAAATTTATAGCGAAGCAAAATCCGCAGGTTTTGACCCAAAATACATCCGTCAAATGATACGTCTGCGTAAACTGGACCCAGATGAACTGGACGAAGCCGACGAACTGACACACATGTACCGCAGTGCATTAGGACTGTAAAAAAATCCCCCATTTCGGGGGTTTTTATTTTCTGTATTTTGCAGCCGCAATAAAGGCATTGAACATCGGATGTCCCGAATATGGACTGGACTGAAATTCTGGGTGAAACTGACCAGCAATAAAGAAAGGATGATTTTTTAATTCAACTATTTCCGGCAAGCGACCATCTGGACTGCGACCCGATATTATCATACCCGCGGACGCAAATTTCTGTTCCAGTGCAATATCCATTTCGTATCTGTGACGATGACGTTCACTGATTTGTGTTGCACCATATATTTTATGTGCCAATGTATCGGGCGTTATATCACATGGATACGCACCCAAACGCAATGTCCCACCATAATTTTCTGAGTCACAATCCGCAATTATTCCAATTACAGGTGTACAATCTTTTTTAAATTCAGACGAATTCGCATCCTTGATACCTAAAACATTTCTGGCAAAGTCAATTACCGCAACCTGCATTCCCAAACATATACCCATATATGGAACCATATTTTCACGTGCATATGTTGCAGCTGCTATTTTACCATCAACACCACGTTCACCAAACCCACCAGGCACCAAAACACCATCCAAGTCGCTGCATTTATCAGGACTAAATTCTTCGGCGTTTATCTTTTTAATTTTTACATGCACATTATTTTGAACGCCCGCATGAAATAACGCTTCGTTTAATGACTTGTACGCATCTGGCACATCAAAATATTTACCTACAACACCAATGTTTACGGTTGGAATATCCGCAGACAGATATTTTTCAATTCTTTCAAATCTTGTCATATCGCCACGTGCATGCGGCAAACCAAAATGATCCGCAATTATATCAAACACATGTTGTGCTTCGTACGCCAATGGAATTTTATAAATATTATCAACATCTATGCCACTGATTACGCTTTTTGATGGCAAATTACAGAACATGCCTATTTTATCGCGTTCGCTGGGCGTCAGCATACGTGGAGTACGCACAATCAGCATATCTGCCTGGATACCATTTTCTAACAAACTGCGAACTGACATCTGTGTTGGTTTTGTCTTTAATTCCCCAGACTTTTCTAAATAAGGAGCCAATGTTAAATGAATAAACATAACATTTCTGCGACCAACATCATTTGCAAACTGACGAATAGATTCAAGAAAAATTTTTCCTTCAATATCGCCAACAGTACCACCAATTTCACAAACAACAAAGTCCGTATCAACAGGTGCAGATATATATTCTTTTATCTTGTTTGAAACATGCGGAATCATCTGAACAGTCCCACCCAGATATTCACCGCGACGTTCTGCATTTAAAACATCCCAATAAATCCGCCCACCAGAAACAGAATCATTACGTGACAATTTTGCACCCAGGAATCGTTCATAATACCCCAAGTCAAGGTCTGTTTCATGCCCGTCATTTGTTACATAAACTTCACCATGTTGCATCGGCGACATTGTTCCAGGATCAACATTCAAATACGGGTCAAACTTTCGTGCATGAACACTGTATCCCCTAGATTGAAGAAGGGCGCCACACCCTGCTGCTGCGACGCCCTTACCTAAACTGGAAACTACACCACCTGTGATAAATATATATTTTGCCATAAGAATACCCCCTTATGTAAATTCATCATAAAAAATTTTTAATTGCAGTGCAATCAAATAAATTCCTATACTGATAATATGAAGGCTTGGATTGAAAATCAGTGGCAAAACATGTTCTTGTACGCACCATTTCTGATGGCGTTTGGTGCAGCTGCATACTTTTCAATGACACATGAACCAAATTTATTATTCACACCGATTATTACACTAATATTATTTATATGTATTTTTATAAAAAAGCTTCCAAACAGCATACGCGGAATATTACTGGTACTTTTCGGTTTTTATTACGCTGCCACTTTTACAAATATTATCAACACACCGCAAATAAAACGTAACTTACACAACTTGCATATTTCTGGTGTTATTGAAAACATAGATTATACAGATGATAAAAATAAACTTACACTATCTGTAAACGCAACAGATATTGGTGCGGGCAATGGACTCGCAAAAATCAAGGTGTCGATATCATCAGACACACCAACACCAAATATTGGCGACACAATACAATTTAATGGCGGACTGTATAAGACAAAACCTGCATCTGCACCAGAAACATTTGACTATGCACGCTGGTCATATTTTAACAATTTAACTGCGACTGGATACGCAGATGAAATTACTATTTTGGAACACAGCAACCAGACAAGCATAAACAAAATACGACAGCACCTGCATACAAAATCTAATTCATTTCTATCAGACACGCTGATACTGGGATACAAATCTGCAATATCACAAGACAAGAAAGACATCTGGGCTGCCACAGGTGTTGGACACATATGGTCAATCAGTGGTTTTCATATGACACTGGTTGGCGGTTGGATATTTGCATTATTTTATTTAATATTCAGAAGCATTCCGTATATTACACGACGTGTTCCTGCCAAGGTGCCAGCGATTATTTGCTCTTGGATTGGGTTATTGTTTTATTTATTTTTATCTGGTACAGACGTTGCAACCATACGTGCATTTTTGATGACCAGCTTAATATTCTTGGCATTCATATTCGGACGTAATGCAATTTCAATGCGTAATATAGCATTGGCGTTTTGTATGATATTCTTGATAAATCCACATTATGTAATGCAGGCAGGTTTTCAATTATCTTTTGCTGCTGTTTTTGGGCTTGTTTGGTTGTACACCGACATAAAGCTTAAGATGCCGAAAAATAAATTATTAAAAGTTTTATACATATCTGTTTTAACATCACTGGTTGCAACAATATTTACAGCACCCTTTGTTGCGATGCATTTTGGAAAAATTCCATTATACAGTCTGATTGGCAATTTGATTTTCTTGCCTATATTTTCTTTTGCAATTATGCCACTGATTTTAGTTGGTACGCTGACCGCAATTTTTGGTTTTAATATACCAAACGATATTGCACATATTATTTATGAACACGCATACCAAATTGCAGATTGGATTTCTAAACTGCCACACGCAAACATCACAGTGCCACACATTTCAAATTTATCTGCAATGATATTTATCGTCGGATTCATATGTTTAATCTTGATAAAGCCGATAAAAATCAAAGTAAACTATATTCTGTTTATTACATTTATGGGATTTGGAATACTTAGTATTTATATGACACCAAAACCGATATTCTATACAACATACGACAATGAATTAGTTGGATTTTTAGATACAGATGGAAAATTAAAGTTTAATAAATCACGTGCATCAAATCACTATTTTACATTTGATACCTGGAAGCAGATAAACAACGAAGAACTACAAACTAAAAACATCAGATTAAAGCACGACAATGGTGTCTATCGTCATAACGGAATTGCATATATTCAAAAGTTTGTACCACTGATGAAAAATATTGAAAAATTATGCCAAGATAAATCTGTAGATTATATTGTATCGCACTTTGATATAAAATCACAACAATGTGGAAATAAAATTCTGCGTGGTGGTTTTGTTATATATCCGAACAAAACTGTAAAATACACACCATCAAAACGCCCATGGCATCAGTAATCAGCACGAATAAAATACAACCCGTCCGCAGGTGCAGTTGGACCCGCAGCACTACGATTTTTAGCAGCGAAAATTTCGTCGATATCGTATGATTTTCCCAGACCTATTTCAACCAAAGTACCAACAATATTACGAACCATATGATGCAAGAAAGAACGTGCAGAAAATTCAAAAATAATTTCATCACCATTCTGTGTAATTTCAATTTTATCAAGTGTCTTTATCGGAGACTTTGCCTGACATTCAGACGCACGAAAACTGGTAAAATCATGATTACCCAATAACTTTTGTGCCGCAGCACGCATTGCATTAACGTCCAGTTTTCTTGGCACCCAATAAACACGATTTTTGTTCAATACTGGTGATGCACTGCGATTTAATACAACATACTTATAATGACGTGCAATACAATCGAAACGTGCATTAAAATCATCGGATACTATTTCACAATCTAAAACAGATACAGGTTTATTATTTAGATAAAAGTTTAATGCACGCATAACAGTATTCGCATCAAATTCACCGTCAATATCAAAATGAGCGGTCATTGCAACAGCATGCACGCCAGCATCAGTACGCCCTGCACCAACAACATCTGGACGCTGTTTACAAAAAGCGTAAATCGCATCTTTGATAATAGACTGCACAGATGGTCCTTGGCGGTTTTCCTGCCACCCAATTAAATCTGTGCCATCGTATTCTAAGATTACTTTATATCGTGTCATTATCGTGTTTTCTGATTAAAGCGATTACACCAACCATTCTCTGGCACAATCAGTGGTCCAAATATATGAACTAATAACTTTAGGCCATAATAACAACCGCCACTGTTATATTTTTCACAATCTTTACATTTTTCTGTGATTTCACAATCGCTAGAAATCCCACTAATACAAGCCATTACTCTATTCCCCTATTTTAATTTCTGCACCACGTAGGCCGTTTACAAAACTACGCCAATCCATTGGCTTTTTACCAGCTGGCTGCAACTGTAATATATCAAGTTTGTCATCGTCAAGTTTTGTAGATAAAATTTTGACATCTATACCATTTATCTTTGTGCGGCCGGAACCCAATGCACGAATTTGATTATGAACAGCTGCATTTCCGCGCGACCAGTCAATAACTTCATCGGCACCTGTCCATTTTTTTGTAAATGTAGGCACGCCATTTTGTGGTGTCGCAACATACGCATCTGGATTGTCCAAGAATCTAATCAACATATCAGAGGCAATGGATGATACATGTTGTTCAACTGTATCATTTGTGTCATCTATACCTATATCAAACTCACAACATTCATATATATCGCCAGCATCCATCTCTGGTGTTACCTGCATCAGACAAACACCCGATTTCTTGTCACCGTTATAGATTGCACTGCGTATCGGTGATGGTCCACGATACAATGGCAACAAACTTGGGTGAATATTTACAACAGGTGCTGAATTTAAAACATTATCACGCAAAATTACACCGTATGAAATTACAACAACCATATCTGGCGTATAATTATATTCATTTATATTTGTGTGCAATATCAGATTATTTTCAACCGCCCAATTATGCACAGGCGATGGTGTTAAAATCTGTTTGCGACCAACAGGTTTTGGGGCACGCGTAAACACCGCCATAATTTCATGACCTGACTTTCTGATTGCTTCAAAGATAGGAACAACAAATTCATTTGTTCCCATTAAAACTAACTTCATATTACTTACGCTTTTTAACTTTTCTCATAACCATTTCACGACGAACAGATGGCAAATGGTCAACGAATAATTTACCGTCCAAGTGGTCTGTTTCATGCTGAACAATACGGGCAGGAACACCGGACATTTCTGCCATTTTTGCATTACCTTGCTCATCCGTCCATTCAACGACAACAGAACGTGGACGCGTAACATTTGCATAAATCGGCAAACCGTCATTACCCAACACAGACAAGCACCCTTCTTCCATTGTGCAAGTATCATCGCTGTATGACACAATGCTTGGATTTATCATACGATATACAACTTCGGTATCTGGGTCCATCATAACCAAGAAACGTGACAAGATTCCAACCTGGGGTGCGGCAAGTCCAACACCATTCTGCATACGCATCATTTTTACCATTTCATCCATTGTATCGGATAATTCAGGCGTTATATCGGCCACAGGCGTACAAACAGTACGCAAAACCAAATCACCACAAAGTTTCATTTGCAACATTTATAAAACCTCTTATAATTATCATAGCAAAGGATTATCAAATGACAACTTATATTTTAGTTTTACTGGGAATTATTATTGTTTTGCTGATTGCGCTGCTGGTACGCAAACCAACGGTTGATATATCCGCCCTGCGTGAAGACAATATCAGACTGCGTGAAAAATTGGCAGAACGATTGGGTGCACTGTCACAAAACGCAATTGAACTGAAAAATATTAGTGGCGACATCGCAAACTTTAAAAATATACTGATGGGCAACAAACAGGCACGCGGAACATTTGGCGAACGCCAACTGGAAGATTTGGTTCGCGATATAATGCCGCCTGAAACATATGCTTTTCAATCTGTCTTGGAAACAGGCGTCAGACCAGACTGTGTCATCAAATTACCATATCCGCCAGGTGACATGATTATCGACAGCAAATTTCCACTGGAAAGCTATAATCGTATGATGGAAGATGCAAATGATGGCATGGCACGCAAACAATTTGAACTGGACGTACGCAAACACATTGACGCAATCAGCGAAAAATATATTATCGCAGGTAAAACAGCAGAATCTGCAATGATGTTCATTGCATCTGAATCTATATTTGAAACACTGCATCGCGATTTTTCAAATACTGTTGAATACGGTGCACGCAAGAAAGTCTTTATAGTATCGCCATCAACACTGTGGGCAACATTGAACACAATTCGTGCTGTATTATCAGACATAAAAATTAAACGCGTTGCCGCAAAAATCAAAAAAGAACTGGATTTATTGCTGACTGACTTGGGCCGATTATCTGACAGGGCCGGCAATGTAGCACGTCATTTCGGACAGATTGAAAATGACATTGAACAATTACAAACATCTGTATCAAAAATCACCCCCAGGGCAGAAAAGTTACGAGACATGGATTTTGGTGAAGATTAAAAAAATCCCCGAAATGGGGATTTTTTAACGCATACGCGAAATGCGAGACATCTTCATTTGTGCCTTTACTTTTTCAAGCCGCCTTTCTTCATCTATTTTTTTCTGTTGCAGTGCCTGACTTTCTTTGAAAGCCTTTATCTTTTCACGCTGGACACGCAACAATTCAAAACGTTCTTGCTCTTGACGACGCAACAGACTTTGAAATTCTGCAAAATCTTTTGTATTTTTTTGTTCTTCCTCGTGTCTTTTATGCATTCCACTCAATTCTTGTTCGTGCAAATGACGCAATAAATTATGTGTCTTATTATGATTTGTTTTTGCTTTTTCTGTAATATTTCGTCTGACAGTTGCCGTATTAGAAACAGTACCAGTAGATGCGTACAAATTATATTCCTGCAACATTTGAACAGAGCCTGTTTTCATAATATCACGTGCACCCTTTGACACCATGCACACACGTGTCATAGATACAAGCTGTTGCAATTCGTTATACAATTCCGACACATCAAGTAACAACGTTTTTTCTGATGAAATTGATACAATTCGTTCAAACCATCGGAATATGTCCGCAACTTTTCTGTACTGTGCCATATACTGTTGCGACATACCGCGCATTGGTTTTACAATAAACAGTCTGTCGTATGGATGTTTATATTTTTTTGTCTGTTTATCTATCACACCATGCAGATATTTTGGAATCACAGCACCCGGAAGATACAAATCATTACATACATCGTGTATTTGTTTTGCGTATACTGTGCGTGGTCCGTCTGTTGAATACATACCAAAAACAGCATAAGCAAAGCGAATAATTTTCCACACAGAACTGCTGCCCGCGAAAATATTATCGTGCTTATATTTGATATATTCATACCTTGACCGCATGTCCATATTCGCAGTCAGTTCATCAAATATTTGTTCTGGTGTTTTATTTAAAATACTTTTATCTGTTTCCATTTTATTACCTATACCAAAATTATACAAAAAATCTCCTGTATTACAAGGAGACTTTCATATTACTTACGGAATTTTGGTTTCCATCTGCGGGCACGTTCTATCAAGACGAACAATGCAGGTGTTAGTGTAAATGTGAACAACAAACTGGCCAACATACCACCAATCATAACAGCACCCATTGCGACCTTCATACCGTCCACAGACCATAACTGTGGTACCATACCTGCAACAACAGCAATGGATGTCATCAGAACCATATTCTTTTTATCTTTTAATTCTGACCACAGTGCTTCAAATGGTTTTTCACCCTTGTTTACACGGTTGATTGTTGGTTCTAAGACCAAAATATTATTATTTACCACCAAACCAACCAACATAACGAACGCCAACATCGCACCAATATTTGTCGTAGCACCCGTCAAGAACATCATTACAAACACACCTGAAAAACTGGTTAAAATAGATGTTGCAATTGTAAATGGATGTGCCAAAGAATTCAAAATCGCAGCCAGTAACATATATGTCAAAATTGTTGCCAACAAGAAAGCTTTGCCAATTTCATTGGCTGCTTCGACCTGATATTCAGACATACCACCAAATTCATAATAGTAACCTGGTTCCCAGTCTATTTTTGCTAATTCTGATTCTATTTTCGCTTGAACCGGCCCCATCGTAGATTTACCGATATTTATATCAACTTCGGTTAATCTGTTTTTATTTTGACGGCGAATATCCGGTGTTGCAGGCACTGTTTTAATTGTACCTAATTCAGACAATGGGACCATACCTTTGTATGAATTTACATATACATTGTCAAACAAAGCCGCGTTTTTAAATGGTTTTGCAAATTCCAATATAATTGGATATTCTTCGCCTTTTTCTTTGTATTTATATGTGTCATTTCCATACAGGGCTGTACGCAAAGTTGTACCAGCATACGCATTTTGCACACCCCAGAAGTTCATCTTTTCTTGGTCTGGCACAAATTGCGTTTCCATTGCTGGCAACTGTTGTGCACGAACAGCAGATTGTACTTCGGATATATTATTTGCAATAGCAATAATTTGATTTGCATAACTTTCACGCAAGGCATCGTTTTCGCCGTACACATTTAATACCAAGTCTGCACTAACGCTGTTAGAACGGGCTTCGCCTGCACGCATTTGAATTTCTACATCTGGTATTTCAGACAACGCAGGCAACATATGTTGAACTAATTTTTTATCAGACATATCACGTTCTGATGCATCAACCAATTCAACAATGACCGTGATATTCTGCATACCACGTTCACCAATTTTTACAGTTGTCGCAGACACTTCTGGGAACTGTTTTAATTTATCTTCAATCTGCATTGCAATAGATTCTGATTTTTCATATACAGACCCCATTGGTGCACGTGCAGTAATAACTATTTCATTTGCATCAATTGATGGAGAAAATTCGTTACCAACAAATTTCATCAGCATGCTTGAGCCAATAAATATCGCAACGGCCATACCAACAACACGCCATGGATGTGCAAATTGAAAACCAAACCAGCGATATAACCAACTGTGTTCCAATGTTGCACGTTCTGCCTTGACTATTTGCTTTTTCTCTTTCTTTTTATCGCCTGTCAAACGCAAGAATACAGCAATCATCATTGGTGTCAATGTGAACGAGAACATCAACGATAACAACGTCAAGTATACAACAGTCATACCAAACTGGATCATAAACTGACCAATAATACCTGCCATAAACGCCAGTGGCAAGAACACTACAACATTTGTTCCAACGCCTGCCAATACAGACACAGCAACTTTCTTGGTACCGTCAATTGCAGCATCTTCTGGCTTTTTACCAGCGTGCATTTCTTGCAATGCCGCTTCTATCAAAATAATCGCATTTGACACCAACGTACCAAGGGCCGAAGAATACGCCAACAATGTCAGTGCGTTAATTGTAAAATTACTTTTATCCATAAAGAAGAATCCAGCAATCAGTGATGCAGGAATAACAACACCCGCAATAACTGTTGAACGCCAGTTACGTGTAAATGCCAACAATACCAGTACAGTCAATAAAACACCCAATATAATACCGTTGATTGTACTGTCTGTTTCATCAGATATTGCAGTTGAAGAGTCAGACGCAATCAACATCGTTGTATCCGGAAATCTGGATTTTACATCCGCTTCCAGTTCTGGCATTTTTTCACGCAATGCTTGTGATATATTTATCGCATTACCGTCCGAAGATTTTACAACAGAAGCAACAACAACAGACTCACCATTATATCGTGCACCCGTTTCAACATCACGTGCGGCATCTGTAATTGTTGCGATATCAGACAGTTTAAATTTGTTACCTTCAACAGTGGTCAATTGCAGATTTTTTATTTCATCGATAGATGCAAATTCACCAACAAAACGAACATTCGAAGAATTACGACTGGTTTCTATTTTTCCGCCTGGAACATTCAAATTATAAGACCCCAGTGCAGACACGACATCCATAACAGTTACACCATTTGCCGCCATTGTATCTGGATTCATCGCAATACGAACAGCACGTTGCAGCCCACCAAAAACAGATACGCTTGCAACACCTGGGATTGCAGTTATCTTATTTGACAATATATCATCAACATATTCTTCCAATGCGCGCTTATCAGAACCTTGTAAAACGATATCTATAACTGACTGTTGTAATGGATTTAACTTTTCGATAATTGGCTGTTCCATATCGGATGGGAATTCTGCAATCAGTGCGTCTATTTTTGTTTTAACTTCGTTCGCCTTGTCAAAAACATTTACACCCAAGTTAAATTCCGCCATTACCATCGCACTGTTTTCATAAACATACGATATTGTACGCTTTAATTCAGATACTTCGGAAATTGCATCTTCTGCACGTTTAACAACCTGCGATTCCAATTCTTGGGGTGCGGCACCTGGATAAATAAATGTTGCAGTCACCATTGGGAAATCCAATGCTGGTGTACGCTCAATATTCATATTTGGAAAAGATACCAGTCCCAAAACAACCCATACTAAAACGAACATTAATGTTGTAATTGGTCTGCGAACGAAAAACTTTAACATTATCCCACCCCTTATTTATTAAATTTAACTTTGCTACCAGATTGAACATTGGACAAGATTACAATGTCGCCAGCATTCAAACCTGATTTTATATATGCGTTTTCAGAATCCTGACGTGCAATCACAATATCACGCGCAACCGCCACGCCATTTTCAACAACAAATACAGAATTATCTGCGATTGCATACAATGGCACAAAGATCCCATCTGTGGTAAATTCTGCAAAATGCAAACCGTTCGACACGCCAGATGTACGAACCAAAAACATACCTGTATTTAAATCAAGATCATTTGATATATATGTAATTTTACCGTTTCCTATTTTCTGACCTGCACGTAATTTTTCTGCACGTTCGCCGGATACATATGCACGATTATTTTTTACATCCAACGGTTCATATAATGTTCCCTGTACAACCTGTACTGTCATTGTTTCAACAGGCATACCACCATCCATTGCAACACGCGAAGCGTTAAATACATAACGTCTGTTTTCCGCAGAAAACGCCATAAATCTAAATATTACCCAGCAAGTCATTATCGCAACAAGAGCGATAAAAAACGCATGTTTAAATTTCTTTTTTTGAAGAACCTTTTGTATCTTATCCATTTTTATTCACCTAACTTTTTTACCGATTCAGCAGACATTAAAATTCTGTACTTTGTGTTTAACAATGCAATATCTAACTGATACAAACCTGCTGACACATCTGCCAATTCAATTGCAGATGTTTGACCAGACGCAAAACGATTTTGTGATAGTTTATATGTCTGGGACGCCAAATCACGTGCCTTGGTCAAAGTTTCCAGATTACCACGCAATCTGTCATACTGTGCAATTGCATTGTTATATTGTTCTGTTGTCAGTTTCTTTGCCTTGTCCAAGTCTTGTTGTGCTGCAATTGCATTCATTGCCTCAACCGTTGCATTCGCACGATTTAAACCACCGCTGAATATTGGCAACTGTAATGCCAGTCCCCAGTATGCAGACTGACTGCCTTTTTTATCAAACATATGTCCCATATCTTCGGACAATGTCATATAACTGTAATTCGCAGTTGCGGCCAATGTAGGATATGCATTTGCACGTTTTGAACGTGCCAAACGTTCATACATGTTTACCTGTTCACCAAGAATCTCCCACTGTGGGGTTGTTTTTAATTCGCCTGCATTCAACGCTTCAAATGTTTGTGGAAATTCATCCGTCAAAACCAAAGTTTCCGTTGCGTCAATTCCAGCCATAATTTTCAACATTCTGTATGCAGTATCACGATTAAATTCTGCATCAGAAACGTTTATTTCTTTGGACGCAATATCAGACTCAATCTTTAGCAAATTACTGCGATTTGCACGACCGGCAGATGTTAAACTTTTCTTAGCTGCACGTGCATTTGCCAAATCTTGTTTTGCTAGCTTTACAACTTCTTCTGTCATTTTTGCTGTCCAATACAGGTCTGCAGCTGCGTATTTTACTTCTCGCAAAGTCATTTCTTTGGACGCAGCAGACATTTTAATCGCAGACTTTACAGACTTTACCGCGTTACCAATTTTACCAAAGGTATAAATTGGTTGAGTCAACGAAATCCCAGCCTGAAAAATATTATCAGGAATCGATATTGTTACTGATTGGTCTTTTAAAGACTCAGAAATCAACCCACCCAATGCCGGCGGCAAATCAATCGTTTTTGATTCTGATGGGTTTTCAATATTCACCATATTCATATAAGAAACAGACCCATCCAACTTAAACCAACGGCTGGCATTTGCAGAATCCAATGACGCTTCGGCTTTTTTCAGGTTTGCATCAGCTTTTTTTAAATCATGCGATTCTGATACAATTTTTTCAATCGCATCATTCAACGACAAATCAATCGCACCGGCTGGCAATACGACCAAGCCAGTAAAAATAGATGCCAATACAAGTTTTAATTTATTCATTACACAACTCCACATTATTCAAAACTTCTTTTAACGCACGCAATGCGTTTGTCAGACGTTTTTCATCATCTTTGGAAATATTCGCGAATATTTTTTCTGCACCATCACGAAACAAATCCATCGCACGAATGGCCAATTCTGCCCCAGCAGGTGACACATTGTACCATGTATTACGTCTGTCTTCGTCATCAGTCGTACGAACAACCAATCCATCTCGTTCCAGTTTGCGAAATGCTGCACACAAATTTGGCGTTGATACATGTTCACGACGCGCAATATCTTTTAACTTTGCACGACCGCCATTATGCAAACGCACCAATATAGACAATAATTGACGCGGATAACCAGTCATAACAACCCTATCCAAATGCAGTTTATCCGCCAGTCTGTCCAACGTCCAAATATTATTTTCCAGCAATGAAACAAATTCCTTGCGTGCCATTTTTTTCTCCTATATAATAGGTTTGATTAGTATAATTATTAAAAAACTTAATCATTATATATTTTAACAGTTTGAATTTCAAGCATAAAATTAGCGAGGAATAAAAAATGTTAAAAGAACGTATAAAATATACAAAACTATTCTTTGATGATATTCTGCCAAAAATAACGCAGATAACAAACCAGTCACGATACGGATATCATGGTTTGTCACACACGATTCAAGTCGCATTTTTCGCACTTGATATCGCACAACACATTGATCAAGAACCATTGCCTGTATTATTAGCAGCTGCCCTGCACGATTGTGCCAGAACAAATGATGCATGGTGTACAGAACACGGACCAATGGCCGTGCCAATTGGTAAACAATTCTTGAAAGAACACTATCCGAACATGTCAGAAAATGATATTTCCAGAATCCTATACGCCGTTAAAAATCATACAACTGGCCACAACGCAACAGACAATGTATCTGCTTGTTTATGGGATGCAGATAGAATTCGCCTATCGTGGGAGCGTGGTTTTAACCCAAGATTCTTTTCGACCGACCGCGGTATAGAACTTGCATCTATGTCCCCAACGCAACAACAACAATATATTGCAGCCCAAGAAGAATTCTTGGCACAGCACAATATTCGCAGCCGCAAACAAATTGAATTTGATAAACTACAAGACATGATTCAAAAAGGCACACAATTTAAAATGCACTCACGATAAAAATGTTATTGCATTTTATTAAAAGATGTTTATAATCATTGACGCAATTGGGGTGTCGTCTAATGGTAGGACAAGAGATTTTGGTTCTCTTTATCATGGTTCGAATCCGTGCGCCCCAACCACACTTCGCCTCTACGAGGCTTCGTGTGGCAGGCCACACAAGGCGAGAAGCATAGGCGAAGTAGTGTCCACCGTAGCCTTGGCGTAGGCGGACGGGAATAAAAATCAAATGTTTTATGTCTATCTTATAAAAAGCATTTCCTATCCAGAACAAAAATACATCGGTCAAACTGATGATTTAAAAAAACGACTAAAGCAACATAATGCAGGATATTCAATACATACGGCAAAATATAAACCCTGGGAATTGGTAAATTATTTTGCGTTTAGTTCAAAAGATGCCGCGTTGGAATTTGAACAATATCTTAAAACAGGTTCCGGATACGCATTCGCAAAAAGACATTTTTGGAAATAATTTATCAAGGTCTCGTGCGCATTCCAGAGAGCAAAAATATAAGACTTTGACGAGTTCGAAAGTTTGATTGTGGAAAATTGCAAATTTTTTTCAACTTTCGAACTTTTTCATGATATAATTTGCTGTAAAGGCATGAATTATGGCAAAAATCTTTATTTCTGGCGGTCCGGGAAGCGGAAAAACAACATACGCAAAAAAACTTTCTAAAGAATTAAAAATTCCTCATTTTGATTTAGATGATATAAAATGGATAAACGAAAAAAATTGTTTTAATTGTGAACGACCGAAAGAAGAAAGGTTTGCTCTGCGTGATAAAATTTTATCCGAAAATGATAATTGGGTTATTGAAGGGATTTATACAAAAGACTGGATTATACCTATATTAGAACAATCAGATAGAATCATCATTTTAAAACCATCAACTCGGGTTCGCCAATACCGTATTTTTAAACGCTGGGTTAAAAAAATTTTGGGTATAGAACCTAAGAACCATAAAGAAAATTTAGTCACATTGTTTAAATTATTACGTTGGTCCAAAGCATACGAACAATATTTACCAGAATTATTAGAAAAAATAAAAAGAATTAATAAAAAAGCAGAATTTATAAGGTAAATTTTTTTCAACTTTCGAACTTTTTTAATAACATTTGGACATATATAGTTTTTTATGATAGCATGTCATACCGCAATAAAGGTGTTTGTATGACAGGTATTGAATATATAAAAAATGCAGTGATTGAATTACTTAAAAATAACTTTAACGGGCATGATGATAAACATGTGTTTCGCGTTTATAATACGGCAATGAAATTTTGTGATGAAATTACATCTGCTAATCGTGATTTGGTGGCTGCTGCTGCATTATTGCATGATTGTGATGATTATAAACTGTTTGGTGAAGAATCTGAACGTCTGATGACCAATACCAAACGCATATTGTCTGGTTCTGGATTTGATGCCGAATTCTGCGAAAAATGTATAAATATTGTAAAAACTATTGGATACAGTAAACGGTTAAAGGGTATTGCTGCATATGGTATCGAAGGTGCTATTGTATCCGATGCTGATATGTGTGACGCATCAGGATGTACAGGTCTGTTACGGTGCATAGAATATCGTTCTGGAACGGGTCAACCTTTCTTTGATCCAGATTATTTCCCAGAAGAAATGGATGCCGAAAAGTATAGAAAATCAAAAGTCGATCCGTGTGTAAATCACTTTTTTGTTAAAATTTTTCATTTGCGCGATATGTGCTTAACAGAACCGGGACGCAAATATGCAGAGAAAAAACATCAAACCTTGGTTAGTTTTTTGAATGCTTACTTTGATGAAGTGGATGCACCACAGACATGGAAAGATTTGCTGAAGAAATACGAATAAAATCATTTGAATAAGTGATAGATTTCTTTTTTATATCGTCAATCTCTTGTCCAATCTCCCGCAATTCAGCTCGCAAATTGCACACACACCCCAACCAAGATAAACAAGCCCGCCAATAAAGGCGGGTTTTTGTTTTCTAATGTTTCAAGTGAGTTCGAAAGTTCGATTGTGGAAAATCGCAAATTTTTGCCACTTGTGAACTTTTTATGATATAATACGGTTTATAAAAAGGTGTAAAAGCTATGGATTTTATATTTGTTATTGGTCCAAGTGCTGTCGGCAAAACAACGTTGGCAAAGGAATTGTATCAGCACTACAAAGGTGTATATATTGAACAGAATATGGTTCCAGAGTTTATTATTCCAAAGAAAGTGAAAGACATTGGTTTATATGAAGAAAAGTTATGTTGGGAAAACACTTTGGCACAAATAAAATTCTTTTATGACAAAGGATTGCGGAACATTGTTGCCTTGGATTTTGATGATATAAGGGCAAGAGAACTACCAAAGATTTTTCATGGATATAAATTTATAATAATCAGACTTGTTTCCAGTGACCCAAAGCAGATAAAGAAACAAATGGAACACAGAAAAAATAATGAGGGTGGTTTGTTCCGCCCGGAATATGTTGAACGGTCAAATTCGGTAATAAAAAGTCGTAAGTTGTTGCCAAATGAAGTAATGGTTGATGTCGCAGGAAAAAGCAAAGATAACGTGTTGAAAGAAGTTATAAAGATAATTGATAATTTCAAGCCATTAAAAAAGTATGCTTATAAACTGGACAATAAAAATCATTATTTATCATGGATTCAAAGCCGAAATTTAGTTTAATAATATATCTTTAACTTTATTAATCTCTTGTCCAATCTCCACCAATTCAGCTCACAAATTGCCCACACACCACAACCAAGATAGACAAGCCCGCCAATAAAGTCGGGTTTTTGTTTTCTAATGTTTCAAGCAAGTTCGAAAGTTCGATTGTGGAAAATTGTAAAAAATTTGTATTTTCGAACTCTTTATGGTATAACTACTGGCATGACAGGTAATAATGAATTTTTATACGATAAATCTGGTAAGGCTATAACTTGTTTTCATGGTACTTATTATGATTTTGATTATTTTTTTCCGTTGTCCCATTTCGGCACAGAGTCTTCTGCTAAAACGGTGTTAAATGAAGGCAAATGGAAACGTGATAAAAATATAGATATAAACAAACCAAAAATTATACCGGTACATTTCAGAAAAGGAATTTATCTAGAAATACCTGACTTGAATAATCATTATGTGGAAGATTGGCAGGCAATAATTTTAGCCTTTTTATTGGATAAAACCATTATTGAAGATATAGATAATTTGAAAAAATGGGATAACATCCAAAAAAAATGCGAATTCGTGGCGTTAAAAAAATTACCTTATCAATATGATTTTATTTCGCAATCTATTGACGATGGCAAAATCAAACAAGAGATATCTTATGAATCTTTGTATGATAAAGCGAACGCAGAAAATTTGTTTTTTCAAAGAATGATAAGATTTTTTGAATCAGTTGGCATAGACGGTTTTTCTTATAAAAACTTTACAGAATGCGGTGGTGATGATTCGTATATTGTATTCAGACAAAATAATGTGGTAAGAACTGATAAAACATTGTCACCAATGAAAACACATGTTGATGCTGAAAAATTAAAACATATAGAACAAGAATTTATGAAAGGTTATGTTCCTCGTCGCTTAACAAAATCAGAAAAAGAAAAATGGATAAAGCGGTTACACGATTTTTATGATTTTAGAATTGTAGAAATTGCCAGACAGAAAGAAAAATTGGTTCAGCGCGAGAGATAAAAATAATCTTTAATCTTTTGTTCTATCTCCCGCAATTCAGCTCGCGAATTGTGCATCAAGCCCAACCAAGATAGACAAGCCCGCCAATAAAGGCGGGTTTTTGTTTTCTAATGTTTTGACCGAGTTCGAAAGTTAGGTTTTAAAAAATGTCAAAAAATTGTCATTTTTGAACCAATTGTGATATAATTTCTGAAAAGGACTAATTTTATGAAAGCTTTATCGAATTTTCCGCAAACAATCAAAACATCACGATTGGTATTAAAGGTTGTATTACCAACAAAGGAAAACGCAATAAAACTTTTTAACATTATTGAACAAAATCGTGATTATTTTATGGACTGGCAGGGACATTTTGGTGAATTAAAAACCCCTGATGATGTGATTGCATATTTGACAAAACGCGCCAATCAAATTAAAGATAACCAAGGCATGTGTTTTTATATTTACCATAAAGATAATATTATTGGGCGAATTCGTTTTTTTAATATTCAAGACAATGGATGTGAAATAGGATATTGGTTGATAAAATCTGCAAATGGCAACGGATTTATGAGTGAAGCACTGCAAGCATTAGAAACAGAATTATTCAAATTTGGTTTTGGCAAGATTGTATTGGATATAGACAATGGAAATACACATTCAGAAAATCTAGCAAAACGTAATAAGTATAAATTAGAAAAAGTATTACCAATGGCCTCTTGGGCAAAATGCGTTGGTAAATGTGATTCTTTGATTTATGTAAAAGAAAGATAATATTTTAATAAAATTTCTGTTTCATCTTATCTATTTCTTGTCCAACCTCCAACAATTCGGTTCGCGAATTGTGCACACCCCAACCAAGATAGACAAGCCCTCCAATAAAGGCGAGTTTTTGTTTTCTAATGTTTCAAGCGAGTTCGAAAGGTAAAATAAAAAAAAGTGGCAATTTCTCGCCACTTTCGAACTATTTTTTCCATTCAGATTTTAATTTTCCAAACATCGCTGTGCTATGTATCGAACCGTCTGGCCAGAGTTTGCGTTCGCGTTGAACACCTTCCAAGGCATATCCATTTTTTTCAGCATGTTTGCGTGACGCAATATTGTCGTCATCACACCAGATATTCAGTTTCCTTAAATTATATTTTTCAAATCCAATTTCTTCTATAATTGGAATTAACTTATCAATAATTCCCATACCACGTGCAGATTTCTTTAGCCAATACCCAATTTCAGCAGTTTGGTGTTTTGTGTCTATTCCCGACAATCCGATTTCACCCAATAATTCACCATTTTTGAATATGCCATACATAGAATATTTCCATCTGGAATCATTATTTTGTTCCTTGCTTTGATAATACTTTAATACTTCATCCACAGACTTCCACATACCACCTTCAAACCAATGTTTGAAAGTATCAATATCTGATGTGAATATATCGTATATTTCCTGTGCAAATTCTTGTGTTCCAGGAATTTGTTTTAATACCAAATCGTCAATAATTATCGGTTCCATTATTCATATCTCCTGCGTGCATAGTACCATAAAAGTAGAAAAATTACAATAAACCTGTTACACATAATTTATCTTTAAATTCGTCTATTTCTTGTCCAATTTCCATCAAATCGGTTCGCGAATTGCATGTCAAATGCAACCACACTTCGCGTCTGCTTCTCGCCTTGTGTGGCCTGCCACACGAAGCCTCGTAGAGGCGAAGTGTGGTTGGGGTGTGCGGGCGAAACGAAATAATATTTACAATTTTGTTTTATTGTTTTACACTGGTTTCGGTGACAGGAGCAAGATATGGATGTTATCAAAAATATAAAAAAAGCATTTTTAAATTTGAAAAATAAAAATCGTTTTTTTGTGTCAGAGGCGGACTTTCAACATTCTTTTGCAATGGAGTTAGAAAAAATTTTTAATGGCACCGCAACCATTTTACTCGAGTTTCCAATAGAGCAAAATGGTCGTATAATTTATACTGATATTATGCTGGTTTATAAACAATGTCTATACCCAATTGAACTGAAATATAAGACCAAAATTATTCCGTCAGAACAATTATACGGATTTACTGGTTTACCAATAAAAAAGATATTAAAAAACCACGATGCCGTAGATATAAACGGTTATAATTTTTGGAAAGATATAAATCGCATAGAACAACTAGTAGAAAACAATCAAGTTGTTTCTGGGGTATGCATTATGATAACTAACGATAAGTTTTATTGGACTGGGAATTGGAAAAATAATTCAAAAGGTTATCCTTTTAGAACTGTGCAAGGGAAATACCGTTATGGCAATTTAAAATGGCAACATAACGATTTAAACCATATTCCGAAATGGATTAAACAACATCCTGGGTTTGAAATAAAAAATGATTATGAATTCCTGTGGTGTAACTTTTGCGACACTGGTGATAAAAACGGTTTGTTCAAATCGTTGTTTGTAGAAATTCCACAAAAAAGGATAGTAAACATGTCAAATGATTATAAAGTATCACGAATAGGTAATGAAAAATCGCCAAAGTTGATAATTCTTTTATGTAATCCTGGGGGGGATGCAAAATATTATAAACGGTTGGCAGAATATCCAATGGACAAGGATGGTTTTTATAAACCGACTGGGATGAATTTACATATTTATCGTGAATATTGTGAATGGTGGGACAATATTTTGAAAAAGACGGATAAATTCGGGATAAAAGATACTGATATTTTAGCGTTGGAATATTATCCATATCACACTAAACGCTCGAATAACAGCAAACATTGGAATTGGGATAATTTTGCACAGAAATCGTTATCACAAAACAAAGAATTATTATTAAAACATATTGCCAATGGTGTTCCGGTATTTGGATATTACTATGGATTTTGGTTAAATGATAAAGATGTTGGCGAACAATTATCAAAATTAAATAAAAAACAATTTTGCAAAAGTCGCAATGGACTGGGGCAATCGTTAAAATTAAAAGATTTAGAAACCTGGCTACAAACAATAACAGATTAAAAATGCAAAAGACGACAAAATCTTTATCAACATACATAATGGACGAAAATCATTTCAAAGATTTTGAATATGAATTTGATTACTGTATTATTCGCAAAGAAAAGGATTTTGATTATTTAGGCGGGACATTAACAAGTGCTTTGGCTGAATTTATGACATTTAAAGACAATGAAAGTTTAGCATATTTTCTTGCTCTGTTATTACAATCAAAAATATTTGTTCCGATTTATATTTGTCCACCTGGTAAAAATGATGAATATATTATCAAATTACCAGATTGTGAAAATGACAGTTATTTATATATGAAAAATGCAAATGTTATTCCACAAATAAAAACAACAGATAATACCAAATTTTTTAGTACTTTTTTATCCATTCGTGAAATACATAATATTGCACACAATCACATGTTTTTATATATAGATTTTGAAACGGTTTATAAATGGATAACAAAACATCGCACAGAAATTGATACAATCGCATTTGACCCATTTGCAAAATATGACTATGCCTGGTATATCAATATTGATGATTTTATAAACCAAATTGAATTGGTTAAAAAATTTATAAAAAATTATAAAGGCAAAAATCTTGTTTCTGATTTACATACAATAGCACTACAAAAACACACGCCAAAATAACTCGCGTTTCGCCCACACGCATTCCAGAGAGCAAAAATGTCCTACAAGGGGGTATTTTTCTTATAAAATGGACTTTTTTATAATGTTATGTTACAATCTTTACCAACAATTAAACAAAGACAAAAAACTATGAATACCACAGCAGAAAAATTAAAATCCGCAACAGATAAAGTAAAATCAAAAGATATTACTTTGTATCATGTTATCACACCAATAGACAATGCGACTTTTAATCAAATAAAACAATCTGGTTACTTTAATTCATCACAAAATGCGTTGGGTGGACAAAGTAATGGCTATTATTTCTTTACCAATCATCAGGCTGCACAAAACCATATCGATACAATGCAAGACACTTGGGAAAACACACCAAACAAACAAGCATATTTGGCCGAAAGCAAAGTTGATTTTAACAATGTAAAATACCCAGAATGGCAACTTGATTACGAAGCAATGCAAGACTTTTTGTTTGATATGATTATGGACGCAGCAAAAAATACAAACATAAGTTTTGATAACATAAAAATCAGCGTAGCTGAAAATAAAACGCTGCTATTATCCGTAAATGGCAAGTTTTCACGTATAAAAAAATTTAATCCTAATAGTCATTCAGGGCTTGTTGAACGCACTTCTGATTTTTTATACAAACGCAATCCGGAATTCCGACAAAAGTATGACAACTTATTAAAAGAAGTCTTCTTGGCCACCGGTGAAAATCAAAACCTGTACGCTGTTAAAACAAAAATACCGCAAAAAATTACAAATATTACAAAAATAGAACAAAAACCAGATGTGCAAACTGTAACTAATTCACAAATACATAAATTTTTATCACGTTACGGAAAAAAGAGAAATTAAAATACTAAAAAACCGCCAAGTTGGCGGTTTTTTTACTATTACGACTTTATGCTGTGTATCAGTTTACCAACAAGCACTTTGACGTCATGCCAAGAGTCAAATACAAAGTTGTCAATCGCGTTTGAACCATGTAATCCATTAGCATGCTTCCACACAGCATATGCCAACGCCGCAAATACGCACGCGCCTGCAATGCGTAGCAATGTCGAAGTCCCACCCATTATGCCATAAATCAAACAACGAATACCAACAACCGCAAAGACAAACGCAACAAACATCGATACAACTGATGATTCTGTAAAAATCGACAAAATATCCATTTTATTATTCCTTTTGTTTATACATATATTCATATTGTATCACAAAATGCCATTTATTCAAAAACATTTTAAAACATCATAAAAAAACGCCCATTCGGGCATTTTTTATTTCCTCTTTTGCGTATTATACGTATTAACAACGTGTCGCAATGTTTTTGTTTTGTCATATAATTCTTGATAGTCTATTTCTGGTTCAGATTTCTGTGCATTCTCTTGCAAAAATGTTACATCACGCAAAAAACGTGCGTCGGACCGATTTTTATTTTTTAATTCTTCAAAGAAATTTTCAGCCTTTGTTCGGTTCTGATGTTCTTCCTTGATGGCATTCATACGCATTTTATAATCTTCACGATTTTTCAATAAAAACATCCAAGATGCAATATCACTATGCGACACCGGAACATATGACAATGTTCGCAAATCTTCTTCGCGTTCATATTCTGCAACCAATTCTTCCAAATTCATTTGTTTATCAGAAATTGGTTCACTGATTGTTTGTAAAACCTCTTTTCTTTGAAGTGCACGTTTTCTGGCATCAAAACGCCCTTCTTTATTAAATGAGAACTTAATGACTTCTGATGTATGCAAAGTATTCTTTAATCCTGCAAGCATTTTAACCATGGCCAATATTGCACCATAAAACGCACGCTCTGCAGTTTTAACATCTTTCTTGACGATATTTGTACGAGCATTTGCAACAACCTTTTTTATAACAGGTGGCAATTTCTTTTCTTCGTGTTTTTTCTGAATGTTATTGAAAACGATTGGGCGTGATATAATTGGAAATATTTTCATACTTTCTACCTTTTTTGTGTATTGGTACAGCACATTATCATACAACAGTATAAACCGCAATACTTTTTTTTGCTCTTATTTCCTGATTATATTTCAATAGTTGCTTTTATTTTTTTTCATACTATAATACCAACCTAATTTGAAAATATAGAGGAAAAACAATGGCAAAACGTTTGTTTATTTTTGCTGGGTACGACAAAGACTGTATTGTCGACGAAACTTTGTTGCACTATTTACGCTCGCTGTCTGAATTAGGCGACATTGTATTCGCAATGGATAACAATTTGCCTGATAGCGAAATTAACAAAATTAAATCTATTAAAAATATTTTATCCGCAACCGCTGTAAATCACGGCGAATACGATTTTGGCTCATACAAAATCGGATTTAAATACGCAAAAAGAAACAATCTGTTACAAAAATACGACTGGATTTATTTTGTGAACGACAGTGTTTATGGCCCATTGTTCAATATCAAAAATATCTTGGAAGATTTGGAATCTCGCGGTGTTGATTTAATTGGGATGACAGATTTCCAAAACAAACCAACTCCAATCCAAGTACAATCTTGGTTTGTTGGAATCAGCAAACGCGTTGCAAACGAAAGCTTCATATCAGAATTTATGAATAACATCACGCACGAAGTTACAAAACAACTTATTGTTTTAAAATACGAAGTTGGTTTCTCTCAGCTGATTTTAAAACATGGCTATAAAATGGCGACGTATATATCAGGACAAGATGGCGAAGAATCACATGACATGTATCAACAACCAATCGAAATGCTGAAACGCGGCATTCCATTTGTAAAAAAAGCAGCACTAGATACATTGGGTGGATTACAATTCTTGTATCCATATACAACAGTACAAATTGTTGATGATATTTATAAACACGCGATACGCAACAAAATACCACAGCCATTAGTTGCACAAAACGCCAAATATAAAAAATGTTTTAGATTGACAGCATTCGGTATCCCAATTATTACTGTTTGGCGTCAGTACACAACTGGCAGCAAATCTACTTGCTATAAATTATATTTATTTGATAAGCTGCCCGTTCTAAAAATTGCGACTACAACGAAATAAAAATCCCCTGAACAGGGGATTTTTATGTAAAAAAAACGAACAAAATATTTTAGTGTACATTATAAAAATACGTGCTATATTCCAAACACAAGGAAATAAACACATCATGAAAAGAATAAAATTATTTTTAATCATTGGTATTATACTGTGTGCACTTGTCGGAATTACAGTTTATTTATCCCAACTTGGCGACACTTGGCCAAACGACAAATCCGTCGACACAAATATATTCAAACCTTATATTCCTAATACAGAAATTATATTCAGTCGGGACGGAAACAGTTCGGAATATATTCTTATGCAAAATGGCTGGGGTGGCCAAGAACCAAAACACAGATGCATGATTGGCAAACAAATAGATTTAAATCTGTATGTTAAAAATGGCAAAAATTCCCCACTGATATTGGGTGTATCTGGATTCGGGGTTTTTGATACAACAAAATATTCCAACCAAGAAATTACCGTATTCGCAAACGGCACACAAATTGATACATGGCATGTCAGCAAAAAAGAAGAATACACAGCCAGCATCCCCGCATATCTGATGAAAGATGACACATTAAATTTGCGTTTTGTTATACATGAACCATATACACCAAAGGGCGACACTCGCAAAATTGGAATGGCGGTTCAACGAATAACACTGACCAAGAAAATCGCAGGTCGTACACGCGTAAAAATTGGCAAATGGTTAAAAAACAAACTGGCAAGCGACCAAGAAATCATCATATCCGAAGAACCAGAAGACAAAAGTATTTTATAAATAAACATGTCCCAATCGGGACATGTTTATTTTTCATAATACAGTTTTGAATATTCAGCCAACACATCAACCACAAAACCACGATAACCAAATTTATCCCAATGATGATCTGCCATATATAAACCCGCACGAAACGAATCAAAGCCCGCAACTTCCCAATCTATAAAGCCGACAATATCCAACGTTTCTGGATTTAATATAAAATTTTGCCATATATCATTATGAAACCAGCCATACATATACCCAGGCTTCGCAGTCTTGGTTGGTTTTAAATCACGAATATCTTTTGGGTCTGCACAACCTACCTGATACAAGAACTGTGCGATTTGTTTAGCAATATGATGACGCTTAGCCAATGCTATTTTTGGTGGCACTTCACTTAGCACAACACCTGGAAAGAATTCATATTTTCTGACCGCCATATTATTCCAACGAATAATTTCCATTTCTGGAATTTTAAACGATGTATATGGTCGCAATGCTGTTGTTATACGTAATTCGCGTAATGCACGCTCTGTACCATCATCACGCAAGGGAAATTTAAATGCATATCGACCACCGGCCAAAACTATAAAATTACTGCACCCATATCCAACACAAGATGTCAGTTTAATATTATTATCGCCCATATATTCACGTACAAATTCAATATATTGGCGTGTGTTATATCTGATTTTTACACGAACCAAATCACGCAATGATTTCTTTGGAATAACACCGCAAACAATATTTGAAATTATATGCCTAAACTTCATTTTTTGCCCTTTTTATACAATCTGTCGTATTCTGCAGCAACGCAGTCCATAAATTCACTGGCGATTGAAACATGTCTACGTTTAAAAAGATGTGCAAACTCCCCAAAAAATGCATCTTCCCAGTCAATCATTGCCAAGACTTCGCCGGTTTTCTCATCAACCAAGAAATTATCATAAATATCCCCTTGTGTCCAACCGATTTTATAACCAGGTTGCATGTTTTTTGATGGTTTCAAGTCACAAATGTCTTTTGGATCAGCACATCCAATTTTATACATACATTCTGCAATCTGTTTTGCAATTTTATTCATATATTTGTATGCAACATCTGTTGGCAGATGTCTGAATTGTGTACCGCGAATAAAATCATACTTTCTTACAATCCGCCCACGATATTTTAACAACGTGACAGGAGGCACATATAACGGCGATAATTTTCCCAACGTCGCAACAATACGTTCTTCACGAACCGCTAAATCATCAGAATTATCACGTCGCAATGGGAATTTATATATATATTTATCGTTAATACTTATCAACAGACTGCGTGCCTGATATCCAACAAAAGTCTTGATTTTACGTGGTCGCATGCCAATATCTGATTTAATAAAACGCAAATAATCACAAACATTAGAATTTATCAACACCCGAACAAGACGACGTTTGTCACGATTTGGAACAAACGAAGATACAACATTTGCAAAAAAGCGTCTTAGTGTACTTGGCATGACACAACAATTGTACGTTATAAAAAAGATTATAACAAGGGAAAGTTTCATTTGAAATTTTAGATAAATAAGTATAGTATATGTGAGCAAGTTTAAAATGCTCCCATCGTCTAGCGGTTAGGACACCAGATTCTCATTCTGGTAACACGGGTTCGATTCCCGTTGGGAGTGCCATACTTCGCCAAGGCTTCGTATGACAGGCCAACGCTTTCCTATATTTTGCTGGACAACGGCGAATCTCGTGACGCAAACCAACTGTTCGTTGCTAATAACGCAACTCACAGGGTTTTTGTTCTCTCGGTTTCCCGTTGGGAGTGCCATACTTCGCCAAGGCTTCGTATGACAGGCCAATACCTTCCTGTACATTGCTGGACAACGGCGAATCTCGTGACGCAAACCAAATTCCCCTGTGCCTGCTGACCAGGACTTATTCCGCTTTGTCATTGCGAGGGAGTGTAACGACCGCGGCAATCCAGTTTTATTTGGCTTTATTACTGGATTGCCACGCTTCACTGCGTTCGCTCGCAATGACAAGGGGAAACCAACCCCGGCCTGCGGCCACCCCTCCCCGCGGGGGCGGAACGCCCCGGCGTCGGAGGGGAACTTTTAACCCAAAAACTCCGTCACGCCCATCGCAGGCAAATTCCCCGCCTGTGGATGGAAATAAAAAAATCCCCAAATGGGGATTTTTTATGCGGCTTGTTTCATATCTGACTTGATACGTCTGATATATTGACGCAATTCGTCAATTGGAACTAATGTTCCGTCATGTTTCTGGGCAGACCAATAATCCCAGCCATTAAAGCTGACACTGCGTTGTAATTTTGCTGCCATAACATGAATTGACGCCTTGCCATATAACTGATGCGTTAATTGCCCATCGTGCGTTATCATCACACGTTCGCCACGTGGGCTGACCAATGTTTGACCAACAAACAACAAACCCGCATCTATCAATTCTTTGAAGGCCACACGTACTTCATCGCGTTTTGGCTTTGATACTTCGATATCTGACAAATCTATTGGCTTTACATTTGCAATTCTGTTACGTGCAGCATCTACATAAGCTTCTTCACGTTCAATACCGATAAACTGGCGTCCCAGCTCAATCGCCGCAGCAGCCGTTGTGCCAGACCCCATAAATGGATCCAATATAACATCACCAGGCTTGGTCGACGCCAATATTACACGATGTAATAAATCCAATGGCTTTTGCGTGTTGTGCAAACTTTTCCCATTGCTGTCTTTGACACGTTCTTCGCCCAGACAGATATTTAAATCCCAATCTGAACGCATTTGTTTGCCACCATTTAACTTCTTCATCGTTTCATAATTAAAAGTATATTTTCCTGTCTTGGTCGGCGTAGCCCAAATCAATGTTTCATGTGCGTTGGTAAAGCGTGTACCGCGAAAGTTCGGCATCGGATTCGTCTTGACCCAAACAACGTCATTTAAAATCCAAAATCCCATATCTTGCAAAATACTGCCAACGCGGAAAATGTTATGATAACTGCCAATTGTCCACATGGCACCATTTGGCTTTAACACGCGTTTGCATTCTGCCAACCATGCACGGGTAAATTCATCATACTGGGTGTTTGATTCAAAAGAATCCCATGAATCACGCACTGCACGGGCAGCTGTTTGATCTTCGGGTCTGTACAATGTTTTTGCACCCAATTGTAAATTATATGGAGGGTCCGCAAACACCGCGTCAACAGACGCATCTGGAATACCTTGCATTATTTCCAGACAATCACCCAATAAAATCTGATTAAGGTATTTGTTCATCTCTCCAACTGTCCCTGTGTATATATTTTACCATATTTCCAAGCATAAAATTTCGCGTTTCATGATTTTTTTTCAAATAAAGCACTTGATTTTTATAAAAATCACTATTTTTCGTTGCTTAAAATATACTTGCCAAGCACGGATTTGATTGCTAACCTATGTATCATTATGAGATGTCCATATTGTAATTCTACTGACAGTCGTGTCACAGATTCGCGTCCGGATACCGAAGACGCAATTATTCGTCGTCGCCGCGTGTGCGAACAGTGTGGTGCAAAATTCACAACTGTTGAACGCATTCAAATGCGCGACCTGATGGTTCGCAAAAACAGCGGCAAGTTAGAGGCTTTTGACCGCGAAAAACTGCGTCGCAGCATTAAACTGGCATGCAGAAATCGCGATGTCGGCGATGAACAAATCGAAAAGCTGGTAACATCTATTCACCGTCGTCTTGAAACCGAAACAGCTGATGATACGGTAAGCAGTTCACAGGTTGGACAAATGGTATCTGATTCTTTGTTGAATCTGGACCCAATTGCGTTTGTACGATTTGTTTCCGTATATCGTAAATTCTCACGCATTTCTGACTTTAAAAAGATTATAGATAAAATACCAGAAGATGAAGAAGATGCAATTGTATGCAAATTGCCAAAAAATTCGCTGTTCTGATAAATTATGAAAAAAATCTTGGCCTTTTTAACAGCTATTCTTGTATCGCCAATTGCAATGGCGGCAAATTTGCCACAAATATTATCCGATATGGATGCAGGTTTGTATAAGCAGATTTTCCTGTTGCAAGACAATGAAAAAATCGCACCTGCAACAAACATCCAAGCACAAATCGTAGACCAATTGTTAATGAACGAAGTTTTATATCAAAGATATATTTCCAAGACATATCATACACGTGGTGCAGAAATCGCACAATGGATGAATAAATACTATGATATGCCTGGTGCTAAACGCATGGAAAAACTGGCAACCATAAAAAAAGCAAATGTACGCAAGTCAAAAACCCCAAATATGATTAGTGGTTCTGAATCTATTGAAACCGCCCAATCTGAAACATGGACAGAAAAAAAATATACAGGTAAAACAGATAAAAAAATTAACAAATTTAAAAACGCTATACGTACAGGTTCTACTAAAATAGCTCGTCAAATACTGGAAGATAAATCTCTCAAAAAAAATCTGACAGAATCTGATTATGGTCGTCTGTCTGGCAGATTGGCGTATCTGTATTATACAAATGGCGAAATGGAACTGGCAAAAAAGTGGGGATTTGTAGCATCTGACGCACATTCTGAATACGGTCTGTGGGCGATGGGGTTATTGTATTTCAAAGAAGAAAACTATATCGAATCACAAAAATATTTCAGTCGTATTTTGGAACTGCCGCAAATAAATAATGCCCGCAAGACCGAGGCAGCATTTTGGGCTGGCCGTGCAGCTGACTTCAAAGGTGATACAGAAAACGCAAAAAGATACTGGCGTGTTGCAGCAACATACCCAATGGCTTTCTATGGGGCGTTATCTGCAACAATGTTGGGGCAACAACCGAAATATGAATTCTTTGAAAACAATGCAACAGAAGAAGATATTGCAGAACTGGCAAATACAAAATACGGAAAAATGGCGTTGGCATTACTGCAAATCGGCCGCAAAGACAGGGCCGAAGAATACCTGCGTTATCTAATCACACCAAAAGCATCCGACAGGGTGTTACACGCAGTCAATTCATTGGCATCTGAATATAATATGCCACGCGTTTCTGTGCAATCTGCCAGCGTAATCAAAGACCGCGGCATTTTGGAAATTGACGACAACATTATCTATTCTGCACAATATCCATTACCTGACTGGGAACCAATGGGCGGCTGGTCAATTGACCGTGCATTACTGTTCGCAATAACCAAACAAGAAAGCAATTTTAGAACAACGGCACAATCTGGTGCTGGTGCAAATGGCGTTATGCAAATCATGCCAAGCACCGCCAAACGCGTTGCACGTGAAAACAAGGTTGATTTTTCACAAATGGATATGTCAAATCCTGAACACAATATGTTCTTGGGTCAGCAATATATTGTTGATTTGTTACAACATCAAAACATTGAAAACAGCATTATAAAAATGCTGGCCGCATATAACGCAGGCATGGGAACAGTAGTTAAATTTGAAAAAGCTTTTTATACATATGACCCATTGTTATATATCGAAAGTTTTCCTGCATATGAAACACGCAGTTATATAAAGCGTGTAATATCAAATCTGTGGTTGTATCGTGCCAGATTAAATCAGCCACTGACATCTATGAAAGAACTGGCACATGGAAACTGGCCACTGTATAACAGTGAAGACGCATATGTTCAACAGCAAATTACAGAAAGAATGATGATATAAAAAATCCCCGACAGGGGATTTTTATTGCAATAAATTACGTGCCAATTCCAAAAAACTTATTGCCATATCAATATCAGAATTATTTATCGACGGCTGTTGCGGAACATCCGCAACTACAGCAGTCGCTGCTGGTGCTGATACAGAAATATTTTCAGCCATAAACTGTTGTGGCACAGATGGTAAATTACCATCACGCAACATCTTTTTTACACCTGCGATTGTCATACCATGCGTGTACAACAAGTCTTTGATAACGAATAACTTATCAACTGTTTCTGCACGATAATATCTGCGTCCCCCAGCACCAGTGGTTGGTTTTATCGCGGACGGAAACTGCTTTTCCCAATATCGCAACGTATGTGCCGGAACGTTTAAACGTTTCGACACATCGTTTATGGATGAAAAATACTCTTTATTTTCCACGATTTATCTCCGATATTATTCTGCAACAGATTCTGTTGCATCTGTTGGAATTTCTTCTTCGTCAGACGCACCCTCAATCGCGATTGCAGATACAACTTTTTCATTTTCGGCAGTGCGGAATAATGTTACACCTGCGGTTGAACGACCTGCGATACGAACATCATGTACAGGTGTACGGATTATCTTACCACCGTCTGTCACCATAATAACATCTTGACCATCTGTAACAGGGAAAGAACCTGCAACAGCGGTATTTTTACCACCCAGTTTGATATTTGCAAATCCACCACCACCACGATGTGTCAAACGATATTCATAAGAGCTGGTACGTTTACCAAATCCATTTTCAGAAATCGTCAAGATAAACTCTTCACGTTCTGCCATCTGTGCCATTTTTGCATCGTCCAGCACAAGTGTTGTTTCTTCTTCGTCAGCAGACGCTTCTTCTTCGATTCCTGTTTCTGCACGACGTGCTGCACGTGATTGTTTGATATAGGCCGCACGAACAGCAGAATCAGATTCACCATGATTTAACATTGCCATACCAATAATTCTGTCGTCTTTGCCCAATGTTATACCACGAACGCCTGTAGAATTACGGCCAGCAAATACACGAATTTCTGGAACAGCAAAACGAATTGCACGACCACGATATGTCGTCAAGAATACATCTTGTTCTTCTGTACATGGCAGAACAGAAATCAAACTGTCGCCCTCGTCCAACTTCATCGCAATCTTACCATTGCTGCGTATTGAATCAAAGTCACTCATACGGTTACGACGAACTGTACCAGACGCAGTTGCGAACATCAAGAAATGTTCTTTGCCTGATTCTTTGACACGTTCCACATCTTCTTCTGGCACCGGCAAAATAGCAGTAATTGTTTCACCCTGTGCCAAAGGCAACAGATTTATCAGCGGACGTCCCTTGGCCGCAGCGGCTGCTTCTGGTAACTTATATGTCTTTAATTTATAGCATAATCCCTTAGAGCTAAAGAACAATAATGGCGTATGTGTATTTGCAACAAATACCTGAACGACATAATCATCTTCTTTTGTTGCCATTGCATTACGTCCTTTGCCACCACGTTTCTGGGCACGATATGTATCTAATGCAACGCGCTTGATATAGCCTGTATTAGATACAGTTACAACCATATCTTCACGTGCAATCAAATCTTCGATATCTATATCAATTTCTGCATCAGAAATTTCTGTACGACGTGGCGATGCCCAATTATCACGCACAGCTGTTGTTTCATCGCGGATAATCTGAACTATTCTTTCATAACTACCCAAGATATCTAACAAATCACGAATCGTTGCACCCAAAGATGTCAAATCATCATGTATCTTGTCACGTTCCAGCCCTGTCAAACGATGCAATTGCAATTCCAAAATTGCACGTGCCTGATCTTCGGACATATAGAACATACCATCTTTGTATTCTGTATTTGGATCGTCAATCAATTGAATGTATGATTCAATATCACTTGCACGCCATCCACGTGCAATCAGTGCTTCGCGTGCAGCCTCTGGGTTTGGACTGGATTTAATCAGTTCAATAACATCGTCCAAGTTGCCAACCGCAACAGACAAGCCCAGCAATGTATGTGCACGATTACGAGCCTTGTTCAAATCAAATATTGTACGACGACGAATAACTTCGGCCCTGAATTCAATAAACGAATCAAGCACACCACGAACATTGAACAACATTGGACGGCCACGATTCAATGCCATCATATTTACAGGGAAACTGGTCTGCATTTCTGTATATTGGAACAAATGATTTAATACCACTTCGGCAATTGCATCACGTTTCAGTTCAATAACAATACGCAACCCTTCCTTGGATGATTCGTCACGAATTTCAGAAATACCTTCGATTCTTTTGTCTTTTATCAGTTCTGCAATTTTGATAATCATTTGTGCCTTGTTGACTTGATAAGGAATCTCATCAACGATGATTGCTGTATGATCACGGAAATCTTCGGTATGTGTTTTTGCACGAACAATAATAGAACCACGACCTGTAGTATGTGCCTTGTACGCACCTGCATGTCCCATAATCATTGCACCTGTTGGGAAATCTGGCCCTGGGATAATTGTAAACAATTCATCATCAGAAATATCTTTGTTATCCAATATCGCCAAAATACCATTGCAAATTTCACCCAGATTATAAGTCGGAACATTTGTCGCCATACCCACAGCAATACCAGAACCACCATTTACCAAGAAATTTGGGAATTTTGCTGGCAGAACCACCGGTTCTTGTAACGAACCATCAAAGTTTGGTTGCCAATCAACAGTATCTTTATCCATATCATCCATCAAAGATGCACCCAACTTTGAAAGGCGTGCCTCTGTATAACGCATAGCGGCAGCCTTGTCCCCGTCACGTGAACCAAAGTTACCCTGACCTTGGACCAACATTTCTCCCATTGAAAAATCCTGTCCCATACGAACCATCGCTTCGTATATAGAACTGTCACCATGTGGATGGTATTTACCCATAACATCACCGACGATACGAGCAGATTTAACAGTCGGTTTTGTTGCAGGTGCAACATCATTCATAACGTACAGAATTCTGCGATGTACAGGCTTACACCCGTCACGAACATCTGGCAATGCACGATCAACAATAACCGACATCGCATAGTCCAAAAAACTGGTACGCATTTCATGTTCCAAAGACGACTGAGGAACGCGGATTTCATTTACTTCATTTATATTTTCAGACATAGTACCTTTCCCTAAGTTTTTCACATATAAAACATAGCAGATTTTTGCACTTTTGGTCAAGAAATAAACTTAAAAAAACTCATTGACAAAATAATACTTTGTGTTTATAATACACCCAACAAAACATCACAAGGACAAATATTATGTTTTTACCTTTTTGGAAACTTTTCGTATACGTTTTTACCTACTATATGATTATAGAAGGCTTAAAACAAGTCGGTTTAATAAAATCTAAATAAAAAGGTTGCGTTTTTGTAAAACCTGTGGTTAAATATACGCACGAACGGATTTTTTCCACAGTGTTTATGATGCTGCTCGAACATAGTGGAAGCAAAAAGAAACAAATAAAGAAACTTAAGGACATAAGTCATGGCAACAAAACGTACATATCAACCATCAAAAACACGCCGTGTTCGCACACATGGTTTTCGTGCAAGAATGGCAACAGCTGGTGGCCGCGACGTATTGAATCGTCGTCGTGCATGTGGTCGTAAAAGATTGGCTACAACAGCAGCAAACTAAACAAATCCGCCAAATGGCGGTTTTTTTATTTTATCTTATTTTTATTGACAAACATTACCACTGTACTATAATCCACCATTATGGATTCAGATTTAAAAGACTATATTTTATACCTAATAAGAACATCCTTTGTAAATTCGATATCAGGAGGAGGCCATAGTGCATATGTCATCGGCAACAATATCAGTGACTACGATTTTATACTAACAACTAGATATTCACATTCAACCCCCAATGATATTTGGTGCGAATACGAAATATTTTTACAGACATTCCCTATATACAAAATAACACTGTCATTAAATCAACAGATTCAAAAAGACGATACTTTGGCACAAGACTTTTTAATGATTTTAAAAAAGTGCTCTGACAAAGTTAAACTGCAAGAAATAAACGCACAAAAAAATATGTTCTTGCGTACTTTTACGAACAAAACAAAAGAATTTGAATATTAAATCGCACGAACAACACGACAAAACGTCACGCCATATACAGCAACCGCACCAGCACGCATCAAAACACGCCGTAATTCAGAAAACGTTGCACCCGTCGTCATAACATCATCAACCAGCAAAATTCTTTTACCCCGAATCATATCTGGTTTTACAACATTAAATACACCATGAATATTTTCTCTGCGTTGACGTGCATTTTTATGCCCCATATCAGACCGATAAATACGACGAACAGAATCCAAATCCATACCAACGCCCAACATTCTTGCAATAGGCTTTGCAAGTAGTGTCGCCTGATTATAACCACGCTTAAACAAACGTCTATTTGCCAACGGCACAGGCATAACAATATCAACATCAACATCGATATCACGCATTGCCCAAATCATCGCACGCGACATAAAACAAGAATAAGAAACACGACCACCATGTTTAAACGGCAACATTGCAGAACGCGATACATCATCATATACACACGCAGAACGTATCCAGTCCAGTTCACAATTACCAGACGCACACGTTGGACACAATGGAGTACCACCCAAATCTAAATCTGCTGGAAAAGGATATCCACACTTTGCACACTTTGGATTATCAATCCAATTTATCGCAACCCAACAATCCGCACATAATTCACCATGTGTTGACACCGGCGTATCACATAATGGACACGCCGGCGGAAATAAAAACTCAATAACAGATTTTAATACCTTTACCACGACATACTTTTATAGGATTTTTTTCCGATACTGTCACCAAAAATATCACGTTTTTGCTCTGTCATCGTATCGTACTGATCGCCAGAGATTATACGCAAAACAAAACCCGACTCTTTACGATTAGACAATACAGGAACAACTCTTTGTTTTGCAACACCGTTATCAACCAAAACCTGTTCTATTATCGCCAAACGACGTGCCGCAATTTTTTTCAAATCTGCATCCTGCGTCATATACTGAGGAATAGCAACTTGAACTGCACGTGTAGGTTTATTTACAACAATGCCCGCAAATTCTGTCAGCAAATTATAATTTGCACGTGACAATGCAGAATCATCTTCACGGAATTTTATTTTGATTTCCATTGGGCGTATATCGTTTCCTTCGGACAAATCAGCCTTGGCTGTAAAACCTTCGATACTGGACGACATATCACTAGCAACATCATAACGTCCATCTACTGGGTATGTAGACAAGTGTTTATTTTCTGACAAGAAAGTTTTTCTGAACGCCTGACGCAATTCATTTGGCGTCATCTTAGACATATCATCACGAACAGTTGCAACACGAGAAGACAAACCACGTTCAACAGGACGCGTTACAACATCATCTGTATCCATATCAACAACCATTTGACGCAATGACACACCATCAGTTTTCGGTGCAACATCAACAGCAACAACCGGTTCTGTTTTAGCCACTGCAACAGGTGCAGCAATCACACGTGGCGAAATATTACGAACACTTTCTTCGGCACGTCTTTGCAAATCAACCAAACGTGCAATCCGAGCATCCATTTCAGGAACATCACCCGCGACCGATGCAGTTACTGTTGGCAATACCGGTTCAACAGCTGTTGCAGATGCACGTGTTTGGTCAATTCTCTCCTCTGGTAAAAGGGCGTCTGTACGATATACAGAAAACTCGCTAGGATTAGGCATACGTAACGCAATATCATTTTTCGCCCACAAATCAGAACTTGGACGATGTGGCACTAAAATATCATTTGAAGCAATAATTTCAGAACCTTTGTCCGCAATCTTTGGTTGAGATGACACATCTGCCATACGTGCAACAACCTGTTTTTTACGTGTTGAGGTAACTTTCTTTACAGGTGTTGTAACGCTTTCTCCAAAGGCATCACGTGCAGAAACACCGCCCGAAGCAATATTTACAACAGGCAATTTTGCACTGGCAAACGCAGGCAATATAACAAAAACAGACAATACAGAGATTGTAATACGATGCATTTTTCCTTTCCTTCCGTTTTCATCATAGAACAAATGACGAATCGCACGCAAGAACAAAATACATCAAAACGATAAAAACTTTTACTTTGTGACTTCGTCTGCAATCAAATCAGCAGCATTATTTTTTATCAACGCCTTTTGTGCCATCTTGGACAAGCGTGATGGATTATCAAACAATTCTGTCAAAGTCGCCGTCAGCCAACGTGGCGTAAACTTTGACTGTTCAATTGCAAAACCTGCACCAGACTTTGCAAAACTTTCTGCATTGGCTGCCTGATCTGGATTTATACCCAATGGTACCAATATCGCACCACGCCCAACAGTTTGTAATTCTACAACTGTACTGGCACCACTGCGACCAATTACCAAATCTGCATCTGCAATTGCACCGCACATATCATGAATAAAAGACAATACATTTGCATGAATTTTATTTTCAGCATAAAACTTTTGTAATTTCACAACGTTTTCTGGTCGTGTTTGATGCGTAACAAAAATCTTTTTATTTTTCATCGCAGCAATTGCAACAGGCACCACATCATCTAACACCTGTGCACCCAAGGAACCACCCGTAACCAGTAACTTAGATTTTCCTGCAAAAGGTGTACCTGCACACGCCATAAAATCACTGCGTACTGGCAGACCTGTATAAACGACACGTGTTGCAGAATTTGTTATGCCAGAAACATTTGGAAAACTGGTCATCAACGTTTTTACCCAGCGCATCGCAAACTTATTCGCACGTCCAATCGCAGCATTCTGTTCATGCAAGAATGTTGGAATATGCCAAACATGTGCTGCAAATACTGCAGGCACAGATGCATAACCACCGAATGCAACAATTCTATCTGGACGCAACACCATAAAACGCAAAACAAGTGCAGCTGCTGAAACACCAATTTTAAATAACGCATACATCTGCTTTATACGGCTTTTTGCACCAACACCAGACGCCCAAATATGTGCAACGCCTGCACCGCTTGGTTTATCACGCAAAACCATTTTACGCACGCGTCCATCACAAGAAATAGTTACACGATGACCACGTTTTACCAGTTCTGATGCAACACTTAATGCAGGAAATACATGTCCACCTGTTCCACCTGTTGCAATCCATATTTTCATTTCATTCACCTTTGTATTATTTCCATTTATCTTCACGTATAAGAGCCAATACCATCCCAAACAACAAACAGTACCCCAAGAAAGAACTGCCACCAGATGAAATAAATGGCAACGTCATACCCTTGGGCGGCATCATCCCCAAAGTTGTCGCAAGGTTTATACAGACCTGAGTTGCAAACATTGCTGTTGTTCCACAAATTGCATAAAACACAAACTTATCACGAGTTGTTGTCGCGGTCAGCATTAAACGACGAACAATCAAGAAAACTAATACTAACAAACCACATGCAACAATCGCACCCCAGTCTTCAACCAAGGTCGCAAAAATAAAGTCTGTATGTGCGTCTGGCAAATATTCTTTGGCAAATGCTTCGTCACGCATACCGAACAAACCGCCCTGACGAACGGTTGCAATCGACAAGCCAACTTGACTGCGTGGATCTAATGGTTCAAACAAAAACGTCATTACACGTTTATGCACATGTGAATGGAATAAAAACGCCAAGAACCCAAGACCTGCAAAACCACCCAATGCAGGTGCCCAAATTTTTGTCGGCAACCCTGCAACAAATAACATAGTTCCCACAACAATAACAAACAACAACGTCGTCCCTACGTCAGGCTGCATAAACAAAATCAACAGCACAATTGCAAAAGGGATAAAGTATGTCAGCCAACTAAACTTACCCGGACGCCATGCGTTTTTGTTTAAGAACATATTTACAGGATACAATTCCTGCATTTTTGATAAAAACCATGCTGTTATTATAACCAATCCTGGCTTCATAATATCTGACGGCATCAGACTTATAAAACCAAGGTCTGCCCATCGTTCCGAACCATGACTGGCAACAGGGTGAATTACAGTCCACAGCAACAGCAAAAAGCACACCGCAACATTCAGACCAGACACACCCAAGACCCACTTTCTGTTAAACATACTGGATACAAGCAATGTGCCAACACCCAAGAAATAAAACGGCAACATTTTTTGCAAGAAATAATACCATGCCCATCCCTTGCGTATTGCCTGAACAGAACCGGCCGAGATAACACACAGCACCCCAACAAAAATCAACAGCAAGACCCAACCTAACAAACGTCTGTCTGTTTTAAAGTACCAATCTGTAAAACCACTTTCTTCACTGTGTGTTATTCCTAACATATCTTACACTTTATGCAAATTTCAAAAATACCAACGCCAATCCAGAAAACAATATCGACAATACAAAGAATCTTTCAACGATTTTTGTTTCTGGCCAACCTAACTCTTCAAAATGATGATGCAACGGTGCACGCAAGAATACACGACGACCTGCACCTGTGATTTTACGTGTTACCTTGAAGTACATTGTCTGGATAAATGACGACAACAATATCAGTACCATCATACCCGCTGCAATACCCATAATAATTTCAGACTTTAACAGCATTGCAACTGTACCCATAAATCCACCCAACGCCAACGAACCGACATCCCCCATAAATATCGATGCAGGCTTTGAATTATACCACAAGAATCCCAATACCGCACCAAATGCAGCACCCAGAACAGCATACAGACCACTGGCCATTGGCAAGAACATAACAGTATCCATAAATCCAATACGGGTTGCACCATACAACGCAACAACTAATACGACCAATACAGGCAGATACAATTTAGATAACATACCATCCAAACCGTCTGTGATATTTGTCGCATTTGCACTGCCACAAATTACAAAGTACGCGAACACATAGTACCAAAATCCCAATGGCAAAATAATTCCTGCACCAATCGACAGCGAATATTCCGGAATATATGGCGGCATTGTTTTGTTTATTAAATACGCCAAGATAACAACAAACACACCTTCGGCAACCAAACGTGTCATTGGCGACAAACCATTTGATGCCTTTTTAGACTGTGATGTAACTTTCTTGTAATCATCAACAAAACCCAAAACGCCAAACATAATCAACGCAGCCAACGCAATCCAGCCTGTTGGGTTATACAGTGGCATAAACAACAAACCGCCCAACAAAATAGCAATCACAATCAAGATACCACCCATTGTTGGTGTCCCTGCTTTCTTGCGGTGTGCGTCTGGCACATTTTCACTGATTGGCTGACCTTTTTTCTGAACAGAACGCATCCAAGCAACAAACGGTTTGCCCAGTAACAACAACGTCATAAACGCGATAAAAAATCCACCTGCGAATTGTGTCCAACCACTGGCAAAAAAAGAAAATCCGTGATTCATAAAATATTCAGTCAGCATACAAAATCCTTTTTGTTTCTTATGCCAAATATTCTATCACAAAATATCAGATAAACAAAATGGTAATATATTAAAATATTCCACCAACAACCGCATCAGAATTGGAAACTGATTTAGTTTTAACAGGGTTTGGTTTTTGGCCCGGTTTAAAGACTTCTTGAATTATCGTGCCGTCTGGATCCGCTGTGGCAGATGCACCACTGCGACGATTTACACGCATAAATGTCATACCATCTGGCACAGAAAACGGCTGATTTTTTTCATTTTGCAACGCAACACGCATAAAGTCTGCAAAAACACGTGCCGCCATATGTGAACCTGCACCACGTCCCAACGGTTTTGGTGTATCATACCCCAGATAGACACCTGCGATTAAATTCTTGGAAAAACCGATAAACCAGACATCTTTGACATCGTTTGTTGTACCTGTTTTTCCTGCGATTGTATGTCCAGAAACACGTGCCTGCTTGCCCGTACCGCGTTCAACCGCACCCTGCAAGATAGACACCATTTGATATAAACTTTGTGGATCAGACAATGTTTCAGAAACATCTGTATCAGACGGTGGCAACAATTCGTCAGACCATTCAATAATATCGGTCTTTTCCCCACCCAAGACACGACCATATCTATCTTCGATATAGTCTACCAACTTTGGCTGAATTGGGCGACCGCCATTTACAAATGCAGAATATCCCAACACCAACTTTTCCAATGTTGTTTCCCCAGACCCCAACGCCATAGACAAGTTCATATTCTGCATATCACGTGGGTATACACCGAAACGCTGTGCTGCCTCTATCGCGTTTTGGGTGCCTATTTGTTCAACCAAACGTACAGTTGTAACATTTCGAGATGTTTCCAACGACAAACGCAACGGCACATCACCCAAGAATTTTTTATCATAATTTTCAGGTTTCCACAATGTATCATCTTCGCGCCAGCCAACAATTGGTGCGTCCAGCAACATTGTCTGTGGCGAATAACCGCGTTCCAGTGCCGCCAAATAAACAAACGGTTTAATTGTTGAACCAACCTGACGATACGCCTGGGTTGCACGATTAAACGAACTGTCACGGAAAGAACGCCCACCTGCCATTGCGACAATGCGTCCAGTATGTGGATTCATTGCAATAATTGCACCTTGTAATTTATCAGTCCGACCGTTATTGAAATTATCCAGTTCTTTATTCAATGCCGCAGATGCCGCATATTGCAATTCTGGAACAATAGTTGTTTTGATATACAACCCGTCGTTATATAATGTTTCACGTCCCAAAGAATTCAGCAATTGTCGACGAACATCTTCGGCAAAGTATTGTAATTCTTCGGCCATCTGTTCTGTAAAGCCACTGTTGATATTTAAATCCTGGGCGGCGGCGGCATCTGCATCAGATTGTGTGATAAACCCTTCGTCCACCATGCGACGCAATACATAGTTTCTGCGTTCAATTGCACGATCACGATTGTTTGGTGCCTTGGGCAAGGATGCCAAGAACGCACATTCTGCCAATGACAATTCTGATACAGGCTTGTTAAAATACATCAATGCAGCTGACCCAACACCATACGCACGTGCACCCAAAAAGATTTGATTTAAATACAGGGTTAAAATATGTTCTTTGGAAAAAGCACGTTCCAAACGCAATGCCAAAATTGCTTCTTTTATTTTTCTGGAAATCGTGCGTTCAGAAGTCAGGAAAAAGTTTTTTGCAACCTGTTGTGTAATTGTTGATGCACCAGACAATGTTGCATTTGTACCAAACATACGCATTGTATTATTTGCCACAGCACGAATTATACCCTGGACGTCAATACCAGGATGCGTCCAGAAATTTTGATCTTCGGCAGCAATAAATGCATTTACCAGTTGTGGTGGCAAATCATCATAGTCAATAAACACACGTCTTTCATTTGCGTATTCAATCAGCAACGACCCATCAGCGGCATAAAGACGTGTTGCAACAGGCGGTGCGTATGTCGCCAACTTTTTATAATCAGGCAAATCATTTCCATAGATTAAAATCAACACAGCCAATGTTGCGACAGACGCAACAAACGCCCAAAAGAAAAAGTTAAAAATAATCCGCAGAATTTTTTTGAACTTCATAATATATAAATTTTACTATAAAAAAAACAATTTGCAAGCGGGCATATCAGCAATAAATAATTTACAAAATACAACTAGCTGTTACTTTCGCACTCACCCGTTACAGGGTTCGGGGTCCCATATGGGCAATCACACTCGTACAAGCACTCCTCGTCATCATCACAACTTTGCACTGCTCCACCTGATTTTTCACACGCGGTCACAGCAAAACATTTTTTTGCCGTCTTGTCATAACGTTCCCCTTCGCCACAGAGCATGGAATTAAAGAACATCTCTGAAATACTGGTGATACAATTATCAGTGTTTTCTTCTTTACAACCTATATCTTCATCATCATTAAATACAGCATATGCACAGGTCAATGCAACATCACGACACGCACCACGCATTACGTTATAAATAGAATTTATAGATGCAGACGAAGACCAAGAATTTACCTGGGTCACCTGTTGGTTATAACAATTGGCAACATCAACCATACAAGAAGATGCATATTCAGAAATAATATTATACTGTGCGGCACGAATATTTACCATCGCACGTTGAATATAATTTACAACAATGTCATTGTATGGCATGTAATTATTGTTCTTGTCGTATGTGTAATATTGACATTTTTCCAAAACTGCACGACATAAACCTTCGTCTGTGACGCGGGATTTTGTACCGATTTTATTCAATAAATATTTTACAACACAACTGCCGTCGCCACCGTCGCTGCCGTCGCCACCGTCTCCTGTACAATTACCGATTGTTGAACCATATACCTGTCTTAAATTTTCTGTAGTTATGTTGCTGTTATCATAACCAGACATAAATTCTTTGATTTTTGATATGTCTTGACCCAAGATAACTTCGCCATTTTCATCAATATATTTCTTGGTTGGGTCAACGCATTTAAAGTAATTTTCACCACATACCATATCGTCTGTCATACACGTTTCCAATGCAGAAACACAGCCCTTGGCATCATACTGATTTTTATTCTGCAATACCGCCAAACGTGCCTTTTGCAACATTAAATTCGCACTGCGTACATTAGACAACAATGAATCGTTCATCTTGGACAAGCCTTGTTCATACGCGATACAATCCTTGTCAATCATCAAATCATAATTACCTGTGATTTGATTTGCAGTACCACCTGCCTGTTTACACTGATTTAATACCGTATTACAACGTTTTTTCGCAGCATTATACAATTCCGCACCACGCAGATTTGATACGCTGGAAGAACTGTCTGTGTTCAAGAAATCTAAACTAAACATATCCGCAGATTCTGATGAAAAATCCAAGTCTAAATCTAAACCAAAATCAGTGCCGGTAGAACTGGAATAAGATGTGTTGGATGTCGGATTGCGAATTAAATCTTCGATATCTTCCAACATGCTGCGTGTTTCTGATGTATCAGTTGTACCGTTCAGTGCGATTTCAGCCTCTGTCTCGGTTAAAATGGCACGAATTTCATCCGCAGATAACCCAACATAGCGGATACGCTGTGCAACCTCGTTCAACTGGGCATTTGCATCTTTGACCGCACTTTCTACCTTGGCATAGTTGGAAATATTCGCAGAACATGAACAACGCTTTTGATTCTGGTCAACAATTGCACAGAACTGATCCATGCATTCGTTATACTGTTCTTGACAAGACTTGTTCAATGATGCTGTATTTTCTAAACGCTCTTTGGCCTGGGCAATACTTTCTGCTGTTGGAACAGTTGTTGATGCAGCACGCGATTTTACGCCACGTAATTCTTCATCAATATTTGAACCTGTTTGAACGCCAGTATCACCAATTGTTGCACGACCGCCAACCTCTGCCGTACTTGGACGCAGAACCAAACCTGCACGACGAACAGATGGATTCGCATTTATACTGGCTGATGATACACGTTCATTACGCCCAACAGTATTTACCGCCGAGCTCAATCCGCCACGACCACTGTCGCCGGCCTGGGTCAAAGCACGCGACATAACACCACCGCGAGATTGAGATTTTGTTTCCCCAGCAGGCGTACCGGCCACAACACGCGAAACAGTACTGCGTACATTTGTATCACTTGTATTTTTTGTTTGCGATGCATCACGCACCGCAACACGTGAAATTGTTGCACGCGACGTATCAACAGACGTATCATTTCCACCCGGCAAAACACGCGAAACAGCACCGTCCGCATTGTACGAAAACGGTGCAATCATTGAAATTGCGAACAAACAAGTTAAAAACTTTCTCATTTCCTTGCTAAATATTATATCACAAATAAAAATACGATAAAAGAGAAAAGAAAAAACTACATCACTTTTGTTCCTGTTGTGTTTTTATATTACGAATTGTTATATTGCCAATATGTCATATGAATCTAAATCTTCGGCAATTGTGTTGGGCATGCATGACGCGTTGGTATCGCAGACAGGAATTATCACAGGTCTGACATTTGCCTTGGCTGATACAAAACTTATCATAATGACAGGAATTATTTCCGCAGTTGCTGATGGTTTATCTATGCTGGCATCAAATTATCTGGCAGAACGCGAACGCACACAATTTAAATCCGCTTTTATCGCAGGTATCTATACAGGAATCGCATATCTGGGAACCAGCGCACTGCTGATGATACCATTCTTTATCACAGACGATGCATCGCGTGCGTTGGTCGCATCTTTTGCCGTGGCGATTATCATAATATTCCTATTTAACATATGTATGGCACGTGGTGGCACGCGTAATTTCTGGCACAGATTCTTTGAAATGCTGTGCATATGCGTTGGTGTTTCAATTATCGCTTTCCTTATCGGCGAAGCCGCAAAACAATTCTTGGGAATATAAAAAACCCGCCAAATGGCGGGGGATTTATTTTGTATTTTGACTTATACTGTCTGTAAAATTTATTGTTTTCACTTTCTGCGATTTATATTCTTGGGCAACAGTTTGTGTTTTTATATCTAGCTGCTTTTTATTAGTGGCGTACAGGTACATCCCTGCACCACTGACCAATTTTGCACCTGTGGCTACAATAAACACCCACTTATAATTTTTCTTTATCCAGTCCCTTAATCTTTTTTCGGCCGATTGGCTATATCTCTTGATATCTTGACATAAATTACTCAGTTCAAGATACATCGGATTATCAGCCTGTATTTCTCTGTTGTTTATATCTATGTATACTTCTATATCTTCCACAGAATAAACAGTCTTATATGGCGTACCTATTTTTGGTCTGGTACAAGGTTGGATTTTTATATTATCTATTTGAATATAATTGTTATGCACTGTTATATTGTGTTTTTTATAATTACTTTTCAGATATTTAATATTTTTTGCAACAATACCACCCAATAATTTTGACCAGTCGTTTGGAAATGTGCGTTTTTTACTCATTATAATTCCTTTGACTATCGTGTGTGCTTACGAACTGTGTCCATAAAAATCACTGTATTTGCGTTTTGTACTTTTTGTCTGGCAGCCTCTATTTCAGATAAAGGGACTACTTTTTCTGCGTCTTTTTTGTTTTTTACAGAATACATCAATCCGGTTGCCATCGTCAACATCATTGCAAAGACTAACGCATTTACCCAGCCTTCACCTGGCACTTTTTCTATTTCCTTGTATTTCCTGATATTGGAATATACTTTTGTTTTATTTTTCTTTTTAATTTTTCTGTTTCGGGATTTAGGCATTTTAATTTCCTTATCTAGATTTCTGCGAACTTGATTTTATAATTTTTGCAGTTTTTTGTATTTGTTCTGTTTTTGTTTCACAAATATCTTTTTGGGTATTTTTATAATGTGCCATTAAACAAAACAAACAAGCAGCCATTGAAACAATAATTATATCAAACGTATGATTTCGCAATTTTTCAACAAGTGCGTCTTTAGTATAATTTTTACCTATTTTTTTCATTTAAATTTTGCCCTTTCATTAAAAAAACCGCCGGGGGTCGGCGGTTTTAAAAAATGGTTTTTATATCACAACTGGATTTATTCTGGCGACGACCTACTCTTCCGTGGCTTAAGCCAAAGTACCATCGGCGATACGGGGTTTCCCTGTCTGGTTCGGGATGGAACAGAGGGTGGCTCCCGCTCAATAATCACCAGAATAAATCCAGCGAAC
>JBKSMR010000011.1:0-22111 GCA_046881895.1 Alphaproteobacteria bacterium | reverse complement strand
TGTATAAACCCCTGTCGCATAGGTTGTATACAATGTCGCTGTTCCACCAGTTCCGCCATTCGCATCCAATGTAATCGTGTATTTATTCGCAACGCATGCGTTTGTTGTTGTGGTGGTGCCACCGTTATAGTTATAACCTGTATTACATGTACAACTTGCATTAACAGTGTTACCCGACGTAGAAGAGTTCGTAGGACACGCCACGCGTTTCAATGATGCAACATCAAAACCTGCTGGGTTGGCAGCATTTGGCGACCAATAATTTGCACCAACTGGGACACAAACCTGCGTTGCAAGTTCGGTCATCGTCTCGGCTGAATACACAATAGCGGCCGCTTCATTTACACTTGATATATTTTGTGCTTGTGGCGAATAATATCCAGCCGCACACCAAAAAGCACCGCCACTACAATTTGAATCATAGGCGTTTGTTGTCGTATTCCAATGACAGGCAGCTGACCACAAACCGACCTTGTTCATATTATTATTTGCATTATAGTCAGCATCAACCCCACTTGAATTCGATGTTGCATAAGACGATGGTGCGAACATATATCGTGTGGCACAATCGGTTATAGAATCACGCACGCCATCATAATTACTGTCGGTTGTAGTTCCAGACAACAGGGTTACTGACATCGCCTCAAATGTATTTTCTGGGGTTGGGCATGCTTCACGCCCTTTGATGCCACCATCATACACCCCATTAGACACACCGGGGCAATAGTATTCAGATGAACAGAGCGTGCATTTGGTTCCTGCCCAATAATATCCTGCGGCACAGCTGTTATTTGTTGTCGCATTCCATGTACCTGTAATCGTTGCTGTGCCACTGTATACACCCAGGTTTGTATAGTTACATGTTACACTTGCTCCTGCTGCAAATGTCTTGCTATTCACTGACCACTTGTTAAATGTATAGCCAGTCGCTGTCATCGCAGCCGGCATCGTAAATGTATTGCCGTATGTACAACTTGCAGGACTCGTTGGTGCTGTACCACGACCACCATTCGCAAACTGCAATGTTATCGGGTTGCCAGTCCACTTTGCATACAGATTTACCGTACCGCCACATGTGCTGGTCAGGTTCTTTACACTGGCTCCGTCAGAATAACTGGTGCCACTACCATCTGCCGCTGTATTCCAACCCGCAAACGTATAACCCGCACGTGTAAAGGTGTTGGCTGTCAATGCCTTGGCCGTGTCATATGTATGACTGCTGTTAGACATCGTGCCACTGCCACCATTGGCGTTATATTTTACAGAATATGTACATGCTGTATATGAACATGTGTCTGCGGCAGAATAATAATCACGTCCCCCAGATTGTAATGTATAACCTGGTTTCGTGGCACATGATGTATAGCAATATTCCGCACCTGCACTGCCCGCATCATGGTTCGGATATGACGCAGGACATGCGGAACACATATATTCAGATTGTGGTTTTCCGGTGTCAGAAACCTGATTTTTCCTGAAATACCCTGCTGCACAGGTGTCAGCACTGCAGTAATTATTGCCTGTAGAATAATATTTCCCACTGACACTGGTGCTGTTGGCAAGATCACTTGTTGTACAATCACGATAACAATCTGTCACAGAATCACGCCCACCATCAGAATGAGTATATGGTGCAGAACATGCATTACATGTTGCTGTGAATGTAACACTGTTATTTGTGACTGATTGTGTACTGTTGTAATAACCATCTTGGCATGTCCACGTATAATTACATGATGAACCACTTAATGTTCCGACACAACCTGTCGCCCCAGTACCATTTGTACAACTGCAACTTGCGATTTTCCACTGGGCGTACAGATTTACTGTTGCACCGTTTGTGCTGGTCAGATTTGTTACACTGGCACCATTAGAATAACTGGTGCCTGTACCGTCTGCCGCTGTATTCCAACCATTAAACGTATAGCCCGTACGTGTAAAGGCGTTGGCGGTCAATGTCTTGGCTACGCCATACGTATGACTGCTGTTTTCCATTGTGCCAGAACCACCATTGGCGTTATACTGTACGGAATATGTAATCGTCTGGGAACCACCACCAGTGCCGCCACCAGATCCACAAATTTCACCATAATAATCCGTATCATAACTACCACTATCGAGCGAAACAGGCAACAAAACAAACCAGTTCGCTGTTCCGTCTGTAAAACCCCACCCACAATACGGTGCATTAATTCCAAGTGCAGAACAGATTTCCATGTTATTACTACTGACAGTACCAAAATCATATCCAAATGGATTCCAAACACCATTCGAATTTTGGAACGGATAATTCCGTAAATTAACCGCATAATCGACAAAATTTTCACTAACCCAAACATCATTGACCAACGAAGGATCATTCAATATCGAATTAAACTCATCGGCAGATAAAATGTCGTGATTCTGTGGTGTCGGACAATCCGGCGTTCCATACGCATCATATGCACACGATAGATTCACACCCGCCAAAGGACTGAGGCAGTCATTCAAAGCACGTATCAGGTTGACATAACGCCCATTCTTGGTCGTATACGCCAGTGGCAACAACCCTCTGGTGCTATTGAAATCATCACCTATGAAATTCACGTCAAAATACGCTGAATTTGGATCACCGGCCGCCAAAACAAAACCATCACCAGTCATATTATCCATATCCATCAAATGATACATAATATCACCTGGGTGATTCATCAAAATCTTGTTACTTATATTATCACCAAAACCATCACGCCACATACCCGTATTATAAAGTGACGTACCGTCAACAATCATTGGATAACCAGACTTTACATCAAAATCATCTGCTGGAATAACATAACATGAAATACGACGTTCGATATTAAGTTCGCGAATATCTTGCTCTGTTATATTCTCTATCATATTTGAATCACGGTAATAAGAACCGTTCGCACTCATCGGGTTATCTATATACCGCTCCATCATTTCCACCAAACCCTCTTGTTCAAGGACGGTTAATGACTGAAGATATAAATCTGCCACATCGTGCAATGTCGTACTACAATCGATTTCACGATTACCAAAGAACCAACATTGACCCGTTTCGGGGGTAAAACTGAACGCGTTCAGCCATTTCATCGCACCAAGGGCAGTATCAAAATGCAATCCATCCGCCAGTGCTTCATAGGCGCTAAACTCACTATCTGTCTTATGTGCATATTGTGCGTCTAAAAATTGACAGCGAACAATTGGGTTTTCTACATTTGGTGCAATTTCATCGGCCACATAATTCAAAATATCACCCAACGTCCAGTCGTCAAATTCATCAAATTGGTTACCAACCATACCATATGTCGTATAATCCATAGACGGATGATATGGCACATAGTCCAGTGTCTCTGTAATACGTACACCGTCAACAGATCCACTGATGAATGAACTTTCTGGTAACACATTAAAATTGACGACCAAACTAAGATCGCCACCACTGCCATCATGCGACATTGAATCGGAAAAATTATATGCTGCATAAGCATTACATGTAAACAGCAATGCAAACAAACACACAAATAATGGTTTGAAAAAACTACTTATTTTGTTACAAATCCCCAACATTTCCGACCTTTCCTACAAATTCTACTTTGAATCCATGGCACAATGATAGTACTAAAAAAACGCGGTTACAAGCATCTTTTTCTTTATTTCTTACATTTTTTAGGAATTATTTTTCTTGACAAGGAAAAAGCCCAAATTTCTAGTATTTCCGTTGTATATACAAAGACGCATTGCCGTTTTTTTCTTATTAAATTAAAAAACAATAAAAAAACGCCCAAATGGGCGATTTTATCCACGAAATCCCAGTGCGACAATAAACATTTCAACACTATCTTTGCGTGATGAAGGTGGTTTAATGTGATGAACAGATTCAAAATGCTGCTTGATTTGTTTCAACAAATCATTTGTTGTGCCGCCTGTAAAAGACTTGCACACAAATGTTCCACCCGGTTTTAACGCACGCAAAGCAAAATCAAACGCATATTCCAGCAACACCATCTGACGAATATGATCTGTCTTTTTATGCCCAACAGTATTTGGTGCCATATCGGACACAACAACATCAACGGTTCCCTGACCATATACGTCCGCCGGCAACCCCAGTTTTTCATTCAACCAATCCAATGCTGCATCAGATGTAAAATCGCCCTGATATGTTTCAACACCAACAATTGGCGAAATTTCCAGCAAATCCATCGCAAAAATTCGTGTTTTTGGAAATGTACGTGCAATATACTGTGACCACGAACCAGGTGCAGCACCTAAATCTACCACAACCTGACCATTACGCAAAAACTTGAACTTTTCATTCATTTCAATCAGTTTATACGCAGCACGTGCACGATAACCGTCCCGTTGTGCACGTGCAACATACGGATCAGCCGCCTGACGTTGCAGCCACGCGACCGAAGACTTTTTACTGGCAATTTTTTTATTTGTTATTTTCATCTTGTCCGATACTTGTAAATCCGCAAATATGCACGTGGATTATGTTTTGGTGCCTGATCTACGTCAATATAACCAAGCATCGCACCAACAGATGGTAAACCATCAAACCGATACGATGGCAAACGATAAAATTTACCGCCCGACTTGCTTTCCGTATGAACTGTATAAAACACCACACGTTTGCCACGTATACCGTACATGGGCTGACGTTCCCTGCTTACGCTGATGATGCGTTCTAAATCCGAATTCATCTTATTTTGCCCCTGGGAAACCGCCGCCCTGTTGCATACGTTGCATTACGGCCTCCATACCGCCCATACGCTGAATCATTGCCATCTGCTGTTTCATTTTTGTATATTGTTTAATCATATGTTCTACGTCGCGTACTGTACAACCAGCTGTTTCTGCGATACGTGCCTTGGCATTTGCGAAAATCTTTTCTGGTTCTGCACGTTCTGCAGGTGTCATTGCTTCCAGTATTTTAATTTGTGCATCAACACTGCCGTCTTTGATTTTTTCTTTCATCGCAGCCACAGCACCACTCATACCTGGCACCATTTTCAACAGACCGCTAAAATTGCTCATCTTTTTAATTTGCTTTAACTGTGCCAACATATCATTCATATCAAATTGACCAGACATCATACGTTCTGCAGTTTCCTTCATACCACTTGGCATTTTGTCTGCACCCAATTCTTTTTCTGCGACACGTACATCAGCTTCGGTCACGTTTTCTGCAACTGCTTTATTTTTCTTTTTTCCAAAACCAAACATTTATTACTCCTTTGTTTTGCCCTTTATTTTATTATGTTTTATCGGTTTTTCCAAATACTTTTTCAAGTATTGTCCTGTTTTTGATTCTTCGCATGCGGCAACATCTTCCGGTACACCAGCACAAATCAGCATTCCGCCACCAGCACCACCTGTTGGGCCTAAATCTATAATCCAATCGGCAGTTTTTATCACTTCCAGATTATGTTCAATAACGATTACGGTGTTTCCCTGCTCTACCAATTCATGCAAAACAGACAACAGCATTTTAATATCTTCAAAGTGCAAACCTGTGGTTGGTTCATCCAAGATATAAACAGTTTCACCTGTACTGCGTGCTGCCAATTCTTTGGACAGTTTTATACGCTGTGCTTCACCACCGGATAAGTCCAACGAACTTTGCCCAAGTTTAATATAATCCAGCCCCACACGCTTTAACAATTCCAATTTACGTGCAATTTTTGGCACATTTATAAAGAATCTGTATGCTTCTTCGACAGTCATATTCAGAACATCAGCAATAGATTTTCCTTTGTATTTTACAGCTAATGTTTCTTCATTATAACGCGACCCACGACAGCAATCACATTCAACATAAACATCCGCCAAGAAATTCATTTCTATTTTAATCTGACCGTCGCCTTGACAGGCCTCGCAGCGACCGCCTTTAACATTGAACGAGAAACGACCAGCCGTATAACCGCGTGCTTTGGCTTCTGGCAAAGCTGCGAAAAAGTCGCGAATATCACTAAATACACCTGTATATGTTGCAGGGTTACTACGTGGGCTGCGTCCAATTGGAGACTGGTCAATATCAACAACTTTATCTACATTTTCCATACCACGAATAACATCGTGTTTACCCGTTTCCAATTTAGAATTATACAACGCACGCATCAACGCAGGGTACAAAGTATTTAACAACAATGTCGACTTCCCAGACCCAGAAACACCAGTCAACGCAATAAATTTACCCAGTGGGAATTCAACTGTTATATTTTTCAGATTGTTTTCACACGCACCATGCACAACAATCGATTTACCATTTCCAGCACGACGTTTTTTTGGCACTTCTATTTTACGCACCCCTGCCAAATATTGTCCTGTGATAGAATCTTTATTTTTTATAACCTGTTCTGGCGTACCAGCAGCAATAACATTACCACCATTTATGCCTGCCCCACGACCAATATCAACCAAGTAATCCGCTGCACGCATTGCATCTTCATCATGTTCAACAACGATAACTGTATTATCTTTGTCACGCAGCATTTTCAATGTTTCCAGCAATTTATCATTATCGCTTTGATGAAGTCCTATTGACGGTTCGTCCAGCACATACAAAACACCAGACAGACCACTGCCAATCTGCGATGCCAAACGAATACGTTGTGCTTCGCCCCCTGATAATGTCCCTGCCATACGAGACAAAGTTAAATAACCCAATCCAACATTTTGCAAGAAATACAATCTGTCTGTAATTTCACGCAGAACAATACGACCAATTTCATTATCTTTCTGCGACAAATGATTTGGCAAATCTTGGAACCAGCGCAAGCAATCATCAACAGACATTTCACAAACATCCATAATATCTGCACCGTTGATACGCACACATAATGCATGAATATTTAAACGCTTGCCATGACAGACAGGACAAGGCTTTGCAGACTGATATTTTGCCAGTTCTGCACGCATTGCCTCAGACTCTGATTCACGCCAGCGACGTTCTATATTTGGGATAACGCCTTCGTATGGTTTTTCATAAACAAATCCATTCCAATTTATTTTTATGGGCTCGTCTCCACTGCCATACAACACTAAATCTTTTTGTTCTTGGGTCAATGTGTGCCACGGCTTTGACAGTGGTATTTTAAATTTCTTATGCAACGCGTCTAACAAATGCTCAAACTGGCTAAGCATGCCGCCACGCGACCAAGGTGCAATTGCACCGCCAAGTATAGATTTTGTTGGATCAGGAACAACCAAATCAGGCGACATATTTAACTGAACGCCCAAACCATCACAGTTCTGACACGCACCCATCGGTGCATTAAACGAAAATAATCTTGGTTCGATTTTTGGAACTGTAAAACCGCTAACCGGACAAGCATACGTTTGTGAATACAATGTATCTTCATTTGTGTCTAATCTACGCACCAACACAGCACCCGGCACCAAACGCAACGAGCCTTCGAACGAAGAATACAGACGCGAACGAAATTCTTCATCATCTGGCTTTGCAGGCATTTGCAATCTGTCGACAATAACAAAGATATTATGCTTTTTATTTTTATCTAATACCGGCACAGCACTTAAATCAACCAATTCGCCATCTATAATTGCACGCTGATACCCCTGCTTTACCAAAAAGGCTAATTCTTTACGATATTCGCCTTTGCGTTCACGAACCAATGGTGCCAGTATAAATATCTTGACCCCACTTTGGATTTTCATTGTCCAATCCACCATTTCTGCGACAGTCTGCGATTTAATAGGCAAGCCCGTCACAGGCGAATGAGGCACCCCAATACGTGCCCACAGCAGACGAAGATAATCATAAATTTCTGTAACCGTTCCAACCGTAGAACGCGGATTTTTTGATGTTGTTTTTTGTTCAATTGAAATTGCAGGTGCCAAGCCTTCGATTAAATCAACATCTGGCTTTTTTTGCATATCCAAGAATTGACGTGCATAACTGGACAATGATTCAACATATCTACGTTGCCCTTCGGCATATATTGTATTAAATGCCAACGAAGACTTGCCAGAACCAGACACGCCAGTAAAGACCACCAATTTATTTTTTGGTAAGTCTAAATCAATATCTTTAAGATTATTTTCGCGTGCACCGCGAATTTTTATAACACTTGCCATCGTATTTTAAGATATAGAAAAAATAATTAAATTTTCAATACAAAGGGCGAAAAAGTTCGCCCTTTTATGAAATCTTTCTTATTTTGTGCCCAGCAAACTTTTTGGCGACATTGAAATTCCAGATTTACGTACATGATCTGCACCAACATCTGGTATCAGCTTGCCATTTACCCAAATATCAATCCCACCGGCATTACCAAATGTAGCCTTGTACTTATCGCCAGCAGGCACATAATAAATATCACCAGGAACCAAAACGCGACTAAACACAGTGTTACCGCGTCCATCTTCTATTTTTACCCATGATTCTTGTGATGCTTGCAAAACAACATCTGCTTTTTTACGGTTATCTGTACCAAATCTTTCACGCACAGCCAGTTTATATTCTGGTTCCAAAGAAGTTTCCGCAACAACCGCATTACCATTATCGACCTTTACATCTTCGGTTGTGCCAGAAAAAGCGACGATTAAAATAATTGTTAAAACAATTGCCAATAACGCACCAGCAAACCACTTCCAATTCTGATATATGAATTGATAGCCTTTAACGAACAAGATTTTTGCCCAATGCTCTTCTTCTTTAATACTTGGCATTGCACAAGCTGTTACATCTTCGTCATCTTTGTTACAATCAGATGTCAAACCCATTTCTTTTTTTATTTTTGCAACAATTTCGTCAGGATTTAATCCCAGTTCCATCGCATAGTTACGTGCAAAACCCAAGATATATACAGTTTCTGGAATAACATTATAGTTACCGTTCTCCAATGCGTCCAAAAATTCTTCGCGGATACATAATTGCTTTGCGATTGTTGGCAGTTCACGCTTGCGACGGCCTGTTGTACGTGCATTACGCAACATTTCACCAGCAGTCATTTCAACCACAGGTGTTTCAACGATATTTTCTGTTACAGCCATTTCTTCTGTCATGATATAAATCCTTGGTTATTTAATTTACCTAGATAATAGACCAAAATTCTTGAATTGCAACCTTTAAGAGATTGCTATCTGTTATCTGATTTACTTTTATACGAAATTCGGACGAATTTTTCATTTCTGCACTGTACCACGCAGCATGTTTTCTGAACATTGGCACAGCAGTCTTTTCGCCATAATATTCCAACGCATATTCCAAGTGTCGCAACACCACAGAACCAACATTTTCTGGTGCCACACCACCCATAATTTCTGACAAAACCCACGGTTTTCCCATCAGTCCGCGACCAACCATCACGCCACTGTACCCCAGTGATTCTGCCATTTTTAAATCATCAGCAGTTTTAATATCACCATTTGCAATAATTGGTATCGGGCTGTTTTTAATTTCTGGCAATCTGGCAGGTCCAACATATAATTGTGCACGTGTTCGCCCGTGCAAGGTTGCGAAACGCACGCCACATTCGCCTGCGATACGGATTAAATCTGCCCAGTCTTTGTGTTGTTCGTCCCACCCAAGACGCGTTTTAATAGACACAGGAATTTGTACCGCACGAACCACCGCATCCATAATCTTGCCTGCCAATACGTGGTCTTGCATCAGGAACGCCCCAGCACCAGCACGTGTTGCCACCTTTGGTACAGGACACCCCATATTTATATCAATCCATTTGGCACCATTATCTTGCAGTATTTTGGCAGCATCCGCCATCAGTACGACATTTGCACCAAAAATCTGGGCACCAACATTACCTTCGTCGTCATATCTGTCAAAATTACGCAGACAATTTTTATGTGCCCCCACCAACGAATGACAAGAAATCATTTCTGTAACCATTGGTGCATCTGGCGAAAATTCACGAACAATGCGACGAAACGGCCGGTCAGTAATCCCAGCAAGCGGTGCAGCAAAAATTTGATTATTAGTAAACATTTGTGATATAATGACATGCATGAAGGAAAAAATCAAAAATTTATTTAGCTTTCTTGGCCGTGCATGGTCTGGTGGCATTCGCGGCAAGGCTGGCATTGCCCTGTCCTTGTTCGCAGGTTTTATGTTTATTGGTCTTTTTTGTGGGCCAGTAAGTGTTCAACGCTTTGGCATAAATGTATGGCATTTAAATAACGCGATTGAACAATTGGACGCGGACCAACAAGAATTACAAAAAATCAACCAACATATATTGCTGTTACAACATCACAGTCCCGATTACATTGAAGAACTGGGACTGCGATATTTAAACATCGGCGACCCAAAGGTCAAAATTTTAAAGATTTAGTTTAAAATCCAAATCGTTGCATTCAGATACAACGCAAAACACAACCATATAACATATGGCCATACCAAGTATGACGCAGGCCGACTGATTGGCTTGAACGCGACCAGCATCCAAATAGACACCGCCAACAGTGCGATTAAACACAATACAGAAACTTCTATCATATGCAAACCAAAGAATAAATAAGTCCACAATCCATTCAAAAGCAACTGTGTGATAAACAGCGTATATGCCTTGGATTTATTGCGTCTTGTTTTTGTACTATTCATGACCAAGAACAACGCAATACCCAACAGTGCATATAAAACAGTCCACGCAAAACCAAACACCCAACCATCTGGGGTCAGTACCGAATTATTCAACGAATTGTACCACACATCATTACTGTGACTGGGGGTGAACAAAACGCCAAAAATTCCAGGCAAAAACGCAATCAGCATCGCAATAATAAAAACGAAAAATTTTTTCATATTTTCACTCCTTTTGCCAATGATTGTATCACGCATTTACCACGATTACATCAGGAACGATTTCCAAACAAAAAACTAATTTTTATACGTTGTATCATCACAGACATAATATTCTGTTGAATTATACATTATTTTTAAAAACCGTGCAGAATCCCTGGTCATAACAGTCGGCACAGTTGTCATATTGGCAGAATAAACATTATCGTTAACACGAACGTACAACCGATGTTCGTCGGGCGTTGCAGGCGATTTATGCACATACAAAAAATCACCACCAACATATAATTTACGACCGCACTGTGATTCATCCCACATACCCGCCGGCGCATATGGGTCAGATTCCGGACATGGGGTTATTCCTTGAGATATATTGTCGTCAAATGTATATGTTCCACCAGTGCAATAGTTATCGATTAAACAAGGTCTGCAACCTTCTGAATCATCTAACCAATCATTGCCAGCAGGCAGATAAAAACCAGATGAACATGTATAAACAATTGGTTCAAATAGTGCGGAAAAACTTTGGTTAAAACCTGATATGCAGCTGCCAATCGCATTTTGGACGAGTATATCTCCTTCTGTTATGCCTTGGGTGTTTGTTGCACTAAAAGCATATTGGCCACCAGGGCATGTATATTCTGGCGGGCATTTTTCACAAGATACAGCACCTGCTGGTAAAAAGTAACCGTTTGCACAATTATAAACAATCGGTTCAAAGATAGCACTATAAGAATATGAATTGCCACACCCGTTAATGATATTATCTGTAATAAAATCATCCGCCAAGGCCGGTACAGAAAAATAAATGATAAAAATAATGGCAAGAATAAGCATGTTATTGGTTTATGATTTGCTCTGATGGTTTCCAACCAACTTTTCCATCTTGTTCCCAAATTCCGCGATAAATAAAACGCCATGAACCAAATAAAGGTTCTGGTAGGGGGTCTGTGTTTTCAGACAAATATATAGTCGTACCAGCAGCGTCATTTGTGTTTAAGATTGTTGTGTTATTTGCCTGTGTTTTTGCCTCGTTATTATTGAAGTATGTGTTTGTTGTTTTAATTTGCCAATATCCCGGTGCACTCGGCATATATTTAATGGACAGCCAATCTGTCAGTTGAATGTAAATTTGGTTCATACTTGTATAATTATAATATGTTACATCTCCATTAATGATAACGTTTATGTCAAACTTGCCATTTCCTCTCACAATTACAACGTTCCTTGGGTTTGTGCCAAAATCGCCTGAAACATATAAATTTGCATCTGTAACCACCATATAATCGTTTGTCATAGGTTTTCTGTTCCCATAAAAATCTTCTTGATAACCATCTTTCTCATTCGGGACTTCTTGCCAGTTTACCCAGCTGCCACGATCAAAAGAATCTTTTTTCCAACCTTTAAAAATATGTCCGCGTTTTGTTGGTGGTGTCGGTAATATTATATCGTTTCCAATATCACATGTTGTTGTTGTGTATAATTGATTATCTGTACCCCAATTTATTGTCATGTTTTCTGCAATTGCGGTGGTGGCGATAAAAAACACAGATAAAAACAATAAAATTCTTTTCATAACCCCCCCCAAAAAAATTTGTATCAAAAAACCGCCATAGAATGACGGTCGGGGAGTTCACAAATCACTATAGTATTGATTCTGCTGCTTTCGAGTTTCCCCTGTTATATAACAGACAGCTCCCCGACACTTACAGTCAGGGATAAATAACGACACAAAACCACAGGAATGACATCGGATAACGATGCCATCAGATATTTTGCACCGACTATAGCAGGCTTGTGACAGCCCCGAACCGACATCCCTGTCAGTTCTGATTATATTTTACTAACATTTTGGATTTATTACAAGGGTATTTTTTTACTGTATTTTGTTGACAAATAAATATTTGCGTAATAATATATTTGTCAAGCAACAATAACTCGGGGAATTTTTGATATGACAGATCGTTGTTATAAGTTTAGTTTTGCAATAAAAAACACTAATTGGTGTAATTTAAAATGTGCACATTGTTGTGAATGCAGTGGTCCGCATATTGAACCAAATATTATGCCTTTGTCCAAGGTTGAAAAATATATTGCTGAATTTAGTGCTTTGCCATTGCCAAAATGGGAATATATGGTGTTTACAGGTGGTGAACCAATGGCACCCTATTTTCTTAAACGCATAGAATATATACCGCAATGTTTAAATATTGCATCATCGTATGGCATGGTGCCATTTGTGAAAACAAATGGTGTATGGGGAAATGATGAAGAACTGCGTCATCGTATTTTGCGCGACTTTGCCAATGTCGCATACAGACAAAACAAGATGATGTCTATGGATGTTTCTGTTGATGCGTTTCATAATAATACGGCGGCTGTATGTAAAGTTTTGAATGATGTGGTACGCAGTGATTATTTGGCACCTGCGGTACGTGTTACATTGTGCGGTTTAAATGATGTCAGGTCGCATGTGTCTTTTGCAAATTTAATAAGTGCATTGCAAAACAGTGGTCTAGATGTAGAAATACAACAAAATGAACAATTGTTAATAAGTGTACCAAATGTACGTGCGGTATCTGTTTGTTATGATGTGGATACGAATATTGGCAATGTTGGGCGTGCTGCAGAAAATAATTTGGGGTGTTTTGTGCCAGATGGTCGTCCAAATTTCATAGAAGGTCATTGTTTACAAATAGATAATAATGACGTTGCAAAATTAAACTATAAATATGCGACACCTGTTGTCGGCCGTCCTATGTTAGATGTTGTAAAAGAATTAATGGCAAAGATAAGATAATAAAATGGGATTTAGTTCAAATGATTTTTTGTCGGAAGAAACAGGCTTATGTAAATGTACTTCTGATGTGTATAATGAGGGCTTGTCGATTATATGGAGACATCTTGATTCTGTTGCGTCATCGATACAGTCTTTGTCAGATATATTTGTCGAATGGTATTTGTTTGACTCCAGTAAACTAAAAACATTGGAAGAATTTATAGAATCAGAATCTTTGCGAGATATTTTTACCCCCGAACAATTTATGGATGTTATGTCTGGTGCTAAACACATTGATGATAATTTGTGTGGATTGTTGTCATATATATTGCCCTTTAGAATTACAAGTGAACGTATAGGTTACTTGAATTCGTTAATAAAAAAATGTACGCCAGAATTAACATGTTCTGCAGATGCTATAATTGCAAAAGTAACAGAAATAAAAAATAAAAAGAAAGACGCACAAAAACAAGCAGAACAAAAATACCATCATGAATATCATCAAAAGTTTAAAGATAGAATACACGCACAAAAACGTGAATACTATTTAGAAAATAAAACAAGAATTCGTGAGCGTATAAATCAATATTATATATTGCATCGCGCTGAAAGGTTGGCATATCTGGCATGCTGGCGTAAACAAAACGTAGAACATTTAAAACAATACTGTGCGGAATATCGTAAAAATAATGCGGAAATTGTGTCGGAACGCAAAAAACGTGCATATCAAAAAAATAAAGAGCATTATAATACTAAATCACACGCATATTATTTAGAAAACAAAACAGAAATTTTAAGACAATGCCGAGATTATCGTCAACGTAATAGAGCACAGATCCTGCAACGACAACGTGAATATACCGAAAAACATAAAACAGAGATATATCAAAAAAACTCTATACGTGGCAAAGAATACACACAGGATAGACAATTAGCAAAACGGATATGTCCAACATTCAGATTTTTGATGGAACTGAAAGCAAATGACCGTGATTTATTTTTGACTAAATTTACCAAACGTGAAGCCATTGCAACAAAAGCCAAGAAAAAGTGCGTTGCATTACAATCGGGTGATTGGAGGCAATGTTCGTTATGCACCACAGCAAACACAATATGTCCAGTGACAAAGGCGTTTGAGTTTGAAAATGCATTGGCTGATATTCAAAAACATGTTAATCAGATAGTGTATGAAAATCAAAAGTAAGAAACTCGGGCTTACATAGGAAAAGATAAAAAATCCCCCAATTGGGGGATTTTTTTAATGTAAATATATTTTTTACATACATTTATCAACAGCATGCATTGCAACGCCATCGAATACAGGTTCTTTGACCATTACGCGATAACCTGTTGTACCTTCGCCACACTCGTTCGGAACAACATCTACCATTATATGTTCTGCATTTGCAAAATATTCAGAAGCAACACCTTCAACTGTTGTGAACATTGCATTTGGTGTTTCTGCCTGAATTGCAGCCAATTCAGCAACAACTGGGCATTTTACGATTGTTGATGTTTCAAAAGCCTTTACAACTTCGCATTCTGTGCCCATCACAGTCATTGTTTTAACATCTTCTGTACCACATGCTGCGACACCCAATACGACTGGCAAAATTAACAATTTTTTCATTTTATCTCCTTTTCTTTACTGCCATAGAAAACTGTTTTTCTACACAGTTCAGTGTAATATTACAAGAAACAAAAAATCAACAAAAAAATAACCACCTGATGGTGGTTTGAATTGTAATCTCGCTGTAGCGTCAGCGAAAGCGGATGGCACGCCCTACAGGATTGTAGATTCCCATATTCGCTTACGCTCTATGGGTCCCTTTCACTACGTAAGACTCGAACTTCGTTAATACTCGTTCTCGTCAACTGGCGTTCCGAACCTTACAGGTTCTCATCCAAGGTCGCACAACAAAAATTAAAACCACCTGACGGTGGTTTGAATTGTAATCTCGCTGTAGCGTCAGCGAAAGCGGATGGCACGCCCTACAGGATTCGAACCTGTGACCTGCAGATTAGAAATCTGATGCTCTATCCAGCTGAGCTAAGGGCGCACATGCGTTATATTTTATACTATTTTTTGTAAATTTCAAGTAACAAAACAGTATAAAACTACATTGATTCTGGCACACGCAGCCCCATCAGGTCAATCGCCGTCAACAATGTCTTGCGCGCCATATTGACGATGTGTAACCTGCCCTGCTTGGTCGCCATATCAACATCGTCACGCAAAATCGGACAATGATGATAGAATGTATTTATATCTTGGGACAAATCATACGCATAGTTTGCCAATAAATCTGTCGCACGCTTTGCAAATGCGTTTTCCAAGACCTTGTCAAAGTCCATCAGACGCAACATCAAATTGCGTTCTTCGGCTGCCAATGTTTCAATATCTGTTTTTGCAACAACACCCAAAGCCACTGCTTTTTTAACAACAGAATTCAAACGAACCGCTGTGTACAAGATATATGGGCCTGTGCGTCCTTCGAATTGTGTAACAGAATCTGTATCAAATACATAGTCTGCACGAACATCATGCATTAAATCATTGAACTTTAACGCCGCCAACGCGACCATTTCCACAGTTTCATCTGGTAAATCTTTGCCTGATTCTGATGCACGACGACGTACAGAATCAGCAACCATATCAACCATATCGTGCAAGCTTGGAACATTACCGTCACGGGTCTTAAATGGTTTGCCATCAGCACCAGTAATTGTACCAAAACCAATATGTTGCAGACGTGCAGTATCAATGCCCGCCAAACGCGCTGCACGGAACACCTGTGTAAAGTGCAAGTTTTGACGATTGTCTGTAAAATAGATTATATCGTCTGGGTTATCTGTTGTTGTACGGTAATAGATTGCCGCCAAATCAGCCGCCGCATATGTCTGGGCACCAGTACTGGAACGCCATAATACTGGTGGCATTGGTGCGGTATCTTCGTCTGTTTTAACAGGAATAACATCTGCCCCATCGTCATGAACAATCAGATTCTTTTCATCCAATATTTTTTGTACATGTGGAACATACGCTGCAACCAATTTTTCGCCCTTGTTCTCATCAAAAGGCAAGATATTCAATCTGACCAAGATATCATCAATCTGTGCCAAAGACATTGGTGCAAATTCATTATAAATCTTGTTGTATTCTGGATTACCACTTTGCAATTCCACAGTAACCTGTTGTGCATGCTTTCGCCATGCCTCGTCTTCTTTGGAGCGTGCGGTTGATGCGGGATACATTGCATTTATATCATCTGCATTTTTTGGCATACCGTTTTCCAAAATCCATGCAATAATCAACCCCATCGGAAGTCCCCAGTCCCCCATATGATTATAAGACTTGGTCTTGTGACCTAAATGTCTTGCAATACGATTAAACGTGTCGCCAACCACAGTCGTACGCAAATGTCCGATATGTAATGCCTTGCCGATATTATAGCTGCCGTAATCCATATCAATTTGCAGTTGTTTTTTATCTTCACAATAGCCTGCGGTATATTTATCTGTATTTATCAAGAAATCATTTTTCAGTTTAATATTGATAAATCCAGGGCCTGCAACACTGACATTTTCGACGAACGCCAGTTCTGATAATTTTGGCACAATCATATCCGCAATATCGCGTGGGGATTTTTTCAACAGTCTGACCAACATCATCGCAACATTTGTAGAATAGTCGCCAAAGTCGCGAATTTTTGGCACTTCAACCGCAACAGAATTAACAACATCTGGTGTCAAAACGCCTTTGATTTCATCTATTTCCTGTATTTTAGACTTTATACTATCTGCAATAAAATTATAAATATTCATATTAAACCCCATTTTGTGCATGCCAAATAATAATCTATTATTTTCCAACATTCAACAAAGAAAACCGCTAAATATATTTGATTTATTTTTGCAAATTTACTTTAATACACCTCATACGAAAAGAAGAAAGGAATACAAATATGAATAAAATTACGGGTCTGTCCACAAAACAAGTCATTGCAAACCGCAATAAATACGGCATAAACCAAATGCCACGCCCAAAACAGAAAACCATATGGAACTTTCTGGGCGAAGTTTTCACAGACAAATTAAATATCGTTTTATTGATAATGTCGCTAATATTTGTAGTCCTTAGTGTTATCGGGTATGGCAGCATTTCCGAAGCAATCGGCATCGGTGTCGTTCTGGTTGTTGTTGCAGTTACAACAGTATGTACAAAAATGAAAAGCCAGCGAAGTGCCGAAGAACTGTATCAAAAATCATCAAAACAAAGTGTAACTGTAATCCGAAACGGAAAACCAATACAAATTGACAGCACCCAGGTTGTATATGACGATATTGTTGTTTTACATTCTGGCGAAAAAATCTGTGCAGACGGCTATATCATTCATGGCGACGTTGAAGTAAATAATTCTATTTTAAATGGCGAAAGTGCCGAAGTAAAAAAGACACCCGTCCCCAGCAAATATACCCACAATATAAACACCACAATAACATCTGATGATTACACAGATGCACACAGCGTCTTTGCGGGAACAACCGTCGTCAGTGGCAAAGGCTATATGCGTGTTGCACGCATCGGTGCAAACACAGAAAACGCCAAGATAATGTCATCGCTGTATGCAATAAACGAACTTAAAACAACATTACAAATCCAACTAGACAACATTGCAACCTTGATTAGTAAACTAGGTTCCGTATTCGCACTGATAATATTTACAGTACTACTGATAACAAATATGTATGCGACAGGTTTTGTATTGGACACTTCATTTGTGTATATATTTTTCAGTTCGCTGACCATCGCATTGACTATATTTGTTGCAGCTGTTCCAGAAGGCCTGCCATTTATCATTGGCATTATTACCAGTCAAAATGTAAACAGAATGATAAAGTCAAACATATTGGCAAAAAATCCACACAAAATACCAGAGGCTGGCAACATCCAACTGTTGTGCACCGACAAAACAGGAACATTAACCAAAGGATTCTTACAACCTGTACATAATTTTTCTGGCGATGGCACAGATATCGGATTTGCCAAAGACGATAAAAACGCCATAAAGAAATACTTTTTTACAAATATTGCATTGACCTGCGACTGTACATTTGACGCACGAAATAAAATTGTTGGCGGCAATATGACATGTCGTGCGTTATTTTCAGCCATAAAAAAGATTTCAAAGTATATAACAACCCTGCAAAAGAAGACCCCCGTATCAGATAGAATTGTATTTGACAGTACACGTAAATTTTCTGCGGCACGCACATCCGGTGAACAAAAATTATGCTATTATATGGGTGCACCAGAAATCATCTTGGCACACGCGAAAACTTATATTGATTCGAAAGGCACGATACACACACTGGACAAGAAAAAGATTCAATCCTTGATACAGCAAAATGCGAAACAAGCCATGCGTCTCGTTACTGCTGCGTTCAGTCACAGTTGGGTCAAAAAAGATGAAATTCCAAATGATTTAACATTTATTACAATGATTGCAATGCGCGACCAAGTCCGCCCAGGCGTAAACAGCGTTATCAGAACAATGTCAAAATCTGGCGTCCAGGTTATGATGATAACAGGCGACATTCTGGAAACGGCTCGTGCAATCGCAGTTGATTGTGGAATTATCGAAACAGATTCTGACATTGCAATCACAGCCAGCGAATTTGATAAAATGCCAGACGATAAAATCAAAGGCATTTTACAAAACATCAAGGTTATCGCACGTGCCACCCCAGGCACCAAGTTACGACTGGTCAAATTGGCACAATCTGTGGGATTATGTATCGGGATGTGTGGCGACGGCACAAATGACGCCCCTGCCCTAAAACGTGCAGATGTTGGATTCGCAATGGGCGACGGTACAGATGTATGCAAAGAATCCAGCGACATTATCATCACAGACAATAACTTCTTGTCTATTGCGAACTGTATTTTGCTGGGTCGCACATTTGTACACAATGTTGTAAATTTCTTGAAATTCCAATTACCAATAAACCTTACATTGGTTATATTAAGTATTTTATTCCCTGTTCTGTTTGGACTGGACGCATTTACCGCAGTACAGATTCTGCTAGTAAACATCGTTATGGACAGCTTGAACTCTTTGGCATTCGGTGGCGAAGCACCACGCAAAGAATATCTGCAAGAACCCACACACGGCAAGAATGCACCATTATTAAGTAAACCTGCATTGGGTCAAATCGCATGGACAACATTTGGATTCTGCGGTGTATTCGCGATACTGGGCATTTTGAATAGTCGAGGCATGTTTGCAAGTGAAGAAATATATATGTCTGCACGGTTTGCCCTGTTGGTAATAATGGCGGTTATAAACGGATTTTGCGTACGTGCACGTGGTTGGAACATATTCTCTGGTCTGTCACAAAATCCGATGTTTATGCTTGTTGCACTGGGGATTATATCCGGCACAGTATTATCAGTATATTTTGGTGGGAACTTTTTGCAATTGACACCAATCAGTCTGAACCAGTGGGCAATTGTATTTGGTTTATCGCTGATAATCATACCAATAAATATGATTTACAAGGCCATATTTACCAAATCAGTAAAGTAAAGAAAAACCGCCCATTTGGGCGGTATTTTTTATATGACTGTAAAATTATCTGCCTTTAACGAAATTCGTTTTTAATTTTTTCATGGTCAAATTTTCTGTAATCAGACCATTTCGCATAACAATCTTGTCACCATATTATAATTCCAACAAAAACCAATCAAAATTCTATATCCTTAACAAATTAAATATGCTATAATTCCAAAAAAGGAGAGATAATGAGAAAAGCAAAAAAAACAGCCCATAATACTGCAAACACTTGGTTTGATTCTGAAAACGCAAGATTAATTCTTTTGTGTGCAACCTTGGGCATATTTGGTGCGCATAAATTCGCTCAGCACAAAACATTCCAGGGCGTTTTATTCATATTACTAGATTTAACTATTTTCGGCTTTCTTATTACCTTGATTTGGTCTTTCTTAGATTTGATATTTTTAACAGCTAAACCTGACAACAAACCAGGCAACGTCATTCTGGGTTCTGTGTTCATCCTGGTCGGCATATTTGCCTCTGCGTTCTCTGGCGGTGCTAACTTACTTTTAGAAAATAAAGCCGTCACAACTTTGACACCACAAGAAGAAGTTGTATTTGAAAAAGATATGCAATGTTGGCCGGCTTCTGGTCTAAGACAAGATATAACCATTATGGCAACCACACAAAAAGTAGATTTAATTGTTGGCAACAACATTATTACTGTACCAGTAAAAACAAATTCCAAAACAATCAATGTTTACGAGGGTTATTGGGCTTATAACATGCCATTTGAACATTCAACAAACCCACAAGATAAATTTATTATCACAATAAACAAAGACACGAACATAGTCCATATTACTGGCACATTAGACGGTATACATACGACCTTTGAATGTGAATAAAAAGCACACTAACAGAAAAATAAAACCGCCCGATGTGGCGGTTTTGAATTTTCTGGTCGTGCTGGTATGGCAATTTGCGAACTGAGATTATACAGATTGGAAGAGAGATAGATAATTTTTTATTTGGATTTTATAAACTTTTTTTTAAGTTTTTCAACTGTTAGGTTTTTATAAAAAAAACAGCCGTCCTCTATAACAATCTTATCGCCACGTTCGACAAATCCTGCCTTGTTGTGAAGACAATCACGTTGGCTAAATTTCAGAGTACTTTCTTCCCCTTTTTTGTCGACGCAAAGTAAAAATCTATCACCTTTATCATATACCCCCAACACAAGCAATGTGTCCAGGTTATTTACTTGTGCACGTGTGTTGCCAGATGTTTTGGTATTGTTTTGTGCTGTAACGGTATAAGAGCTTAATGCGAACAATGGTAACAATGCTGCTAATTTAAGTTTGTCCATTTTTTAATTCCTTTTGTTTGTTCGTTGGTTAACAACAGTTATTGAAGACAAACAACTTTATTTTGTCAAGCATTTTTTGTGCGGTTTAAATTTTTCTGGTCGGGCTGGGATGGCGGTTCGCGAACTGAGATAATGAAGATAAGGAGAGAGATTGAAGAAGTGAAAGATAAATTAAATATGCACTTTATTGTATCATAGAATGTGTTTTGTGCAAGGTGTTTTTCTGTGCTTTTCGCAAATAATCATATTGTTTTTATTTTTGTGACTACATACGATAGCAACGGAACAGAAAAGGATTGTTTTATGGATAACAAACACACAACAAACAAATATTTTATAAATAATTTCCCAGCCAAAATACAAAATCTATTTCATCAAGACCCAAAAAAATTTAAGACATTATATCGAATTAAATTAGCAAATATTGTTAAACAAGATTTATTACAAATGGTACACTTTGTTATCCCAGTATACGAAATTGTTCATTATAGCGACTGGTACGATTCTTGGCATGAAGATTTTTATTGGTATAAAATCAAACCTGATAATATAAATGACGCAAAGATTTTATTTGGTATATATTGTCGCAAAGAATTAAGTGACACAGAAGAAAA
>JBKSMR010000010.1:0-13693 GCA_046881895.1 Alphaproteobacteria bacterium | reverse complement strand
TGCAAGTAAAACGTATACTATTGAAGATGAGTTTACATTGCCTGCAACAACACGTGATGGCCATACATTCAACGGCTGGACAGAAAATGGAACTGCAATCACACAGATTGTAAAAGGCACAACAGGTAATAAAACCTTGGTGGCACAGTGGAAGTCAAATGATGTAGAATGTAAGCCTGGATATTATATGCCTGCAAATCAGGTTGAATGTGCTGTATGTGCCAATGGTAATGTATGCCCTGGTGGTGTGTATCATACAGAATACCCAACAGACCAAGGTATATATGAATGTCCAGAAAATTCAACTGCGTTTGGTACAGGAAACAGCGTTTGCGAATGCAAGGAAATTAAGGCAAATGGATATACGAGGCTTCCTGAAAATACAGAAGTTGGATACAATGAAGTGTGTGAATATGTTCGCGGCAGAACAGAAGTTGGACATTTCTGTGAAATACAACGTGACCAATGCGTTCTGTCTGCATGTCGTGCTGATCATGAAATGGTTGGTGGAGATTGTCAGCCTTGCTTACGCGATCATGCCCTGTCATATGTAGAAGGTAAAAACTGTATTGTTGAAATCTGTTCAGCAGGATACCATCCAAACAATACAGAATGCGAAGCGAATGTTATTGCGTGTAATATTCAATACGCAGCACATGCAGAGAGAGTATGGAATTTTGCAAAGCAATCTTATGGCGAATGCGTTGTTGTCGAATGTGAATCTGAATACCATGTAGAAGCAAATGCCTGTGTGCCAAATGAAAAGTCTTGCGAAGTAGAAAATGGTACAGGTATAGCAAATTGGAATGCCAAGACAAATACATGGGATGAATGTCAGGTTGTTTCATGTAAACCAGGATATACAACTGACCCTGCGGAAACGAATGAAACATGGAAACAGTGTGGAAGATGTAACAACATGTTCGCAGAAAACGGTAATGTGGCTGTCAGCAGCTATGTAGATGGTTGTGAAATTGCAACGTGTATGTATCAAGGCGAAAAATACATTCTAGAAAATAATGAATGTCGCCTGATTTGTAGCGAACAGTCTGATGAAACAGGCCGCAGATATTGGGATGGGAATAAATGTGTCCACGAATGTGGTGCAGGATATGAACAATGGTAAATTTATGACAGTTTTATGAATTTTTATCTTGAAACTGATTAAATAAACATATAAACTGTATCTGCACACGTCGGGGATATGGCGGAATGGTAGACGCTGAGGACTTAAAATCCTTTGATCATTGCGATCGTGTGGGTTCAAGTCCCACTATCCCCACCACAGATAAAAAAACAACCGCCGTTTGGCGGTTGTTTTTATTGTTTGTTGTTTTTTGGTTTTTCTGTGTTTAGCATTTTTTTTAATAATGTCATTGCTTTCTTACGATCTTTGTCTGTCGGCAAATCCCAATACATATTTATCAGTTGCAAAGATTCGTTTTTTCCTAGTGGGTCGTCTGATGCCTGGTCACTGACATAATGTTTTGGCAGACGTCCATTGCGTTGTTCGTGGTCGATATATCCTGGCAATCCCGTAAAGAAAAACGAAATTGGGGTTTGTAGTGCAACGCTAAGTTCAAATAGACGCGATGCAGATATGCGATTTATTGCATATTCATATTTTTGCAATTGTTGGAATGTTACATTGCATAGTTCTGCAACGTCTTTTTGTGACATGCTTAGCATTATGCGACGCAATTGTAATCTTTGTCCGATATGTTCGTCGATTGGCCCTGTTAGGTTTGGTTTACCACTCATGTTTTGTACCCTTGTTTGATTGTTTAATTTATACAATATTTTCTTTTGTTTTTGCAATTAAAAAACACTTGTGGTACCCTTGGAGATAAGATGTAAGTAAAGGAAGAATGAATGATTAAACCGTTAGTATTATGTATAATGGATGGTGTAGGTATAAATGCAGATGAAAAATATAATGCAGTCGCACAGGCGAAAATGCCTTATTTTAATGAATTATTACAAAAATACCCTCATTCTAAGTTAAATGCCAGTGGTGTTGCAGTTGGTTTGCCTGACGGCGTTATGGGTAATTCAGAAGTTGGACATATTACAATTGGCGCAGGACGTGTTGTAAATCAGTTCTTGCGTCGTTTCCAGTTAGAAGATTGGGATAAAAATCCACAGTTGCAACATTTTGTTCATGTTGTTCAATGTAATGGAGGTGTCGTACATTTTGCAGGCTTGATGTCTGATGGGCGTGTGCATTCTGATATAAATGATATGCTGGTTATTGTTAAATACGTTTTAAGCAAAGGGTTGCGTGTATGTTTGCACTTTGTTGCGGATGGACGTGACACATCACCACAGTCAGCCGGCAAATACATAGATTTGATAAAAACAGTATTGAAATCAGAACTGTCGGATGGGCGTGTGTTTTTTGGTACGATATCTGGGCGTTATTATACAATGGACAGAAATAATAATACAGAACGTACAATGCTGGCGTTTAATGCGATTGCAAATGCAAAATCAGAATATGTATTTGATAATATAGATGATGCGTTAATTGCTGCGTACAAACGTGGTGAAACAGATGAATTTATTAAACCAACTGTGATAAATGGCGACATGCCAATTACAGATAAAGACGGATTTATATTCGGTAACTATCGTAGCGATCGTGCCAGACAAATTATGCGTGAAATAGTTAAAACAGGTGCTGAAATTCTGTGCTTTTCACAATATGGAGAGGGATTGAATGAAGTTTGCCCTGCTCTGTTGCCGGATGAAACAACTCAAAACACTTTGGGTGATGTGTTGGAACAAAATGGATTGTCACAGTTGCGTATCGCTGAAACAGAAAAGTATAATCATGTGACATACTTTTTTGATGCAGAAAGAAATGTTGATTTTAACGGTGAAAAAAAAGTTTTAATTGCATCGCCAGATGTTGCGACGTTTGATATGAAACCTGAAATGTCCGCAGTAGAAATTACAGATGCTTTGTTGCCGGTTCTAAAAGACTTTGACGTTGTTATTTTAAATTATGCGAATGGTGATATGGTTGGACATACTGGGAATATGAACGCTGCAATTGCTGCGATGGAAACATTGGACGCACAGTTGTCACGTTTGGTACCAGCGGTGTTGGATTTAGGCGGTGTTATTTTAATAACAGCAGACCATGGTAACGCAGAACAAATGATGGATGTTGTAAATGGTACGCCGTGGACTGCACATACGACAAATCCAGTAAATTTGATTGTTGTAGGCGGTGGCATTAAATCTGTTCGTGATGGCGGTTTGGCAGATATCGCCCCAACAATGTTAAAGATATTGGGGATTGTACAACCAAAAGATATGACAGGACATAGTTTGGTATAATAAAAAAACCGGCAGTTGCCGGTTTATTTTTTTCTGCGGATGTTAAAAAAATCTTTTAATAACTGGGCGGATTCGTTGGCATATTCTGGTACATGATGGACAACTGGTTTCCACAGGTGTTTATCTGTTTCGTAAATGCGGGCGTTTGATGTTATACCGCCGCCCTTTTCATCTGTTGCAGCAAAATAAACATTGTTTATGCGTGCCAATGATATCGCAGTTGCACACATTGCACATGGTTCCAAAGACACATAAATATCGCAGCCGTCTAAAAATTTTGTTCCCAATTTTTTGCACGCACGATTCATGGCAACTATTTCCGCGTGTAGCGTTGGGTTTTTGCGTATCTGTACTTGATTTTCGCCACGTGCGATAATTTTTCCGTCGCGAACGATAACTGCGCCGATTGGCACATCGTCGTGTAAAAAAGCACGTTTTGCTAAAACAATAGCTTGCTTCATAAATTTCATGCTTTATACTTTATAACATGGATTCAAAATTGCAAATTATTTCTGGTGTATATCGTGGCAGAAAATTAAATCTGCCAGTAGATGCACGTCCAACGCAAAACTTGGCACGAATTGCATTGTTTAATATGCTGGAGGGTATAATCGTCGATCCATATGCACCAATGGTTGTTTGGGATGCGTTCGCGGGCAGCGGTTCTTTGGGGATTGAATGTTTGTCACGATATCCGCAGTCACAGGTTTTATTTACTGATGTTGCGTATAAATCCATACAGACAGTACGCAGCAATCTAGCTGCACTGACTGTCGGTGGTCGTGCAAAGACATTGCAAGGTGATGCGATTGCGTCTATCCAACAGTGGGGTGCGATGTCGGATTTGATTTTTGTTGACCCACCATATCCAATGGCTCATTTAGGTGTGGCGTTTGTAAAGCGTTTACAAAAGGTTGTCCGCAAGGGAACAATTGTCGTTTGGGAACAAGAGAGGATAAATTTTACATCTCCGAATGTTGATAAATGGCGTATTTTGCGTGATAAACAGTATGGACGCGCCAGATTTTTGATTTTACAAAAGATTTAAACAATAAATTTCTTGATTTTTCAAAGTTTTTAAGTAATAATATCCCCCGCACAGCACCCTTGGAGGCTGTGAAACAATAACCAAAATGCTATAAAAGGATAAAAAATGGCAATAAATGTAAACGCAGAAATTCGCAACGTTGCTGGCAAGGGGGCCGCACGTAGCATCCGCAATAACAAAAACATCCCTGCAGTTATCTATGGGGAAAAGAAAGCTCCTGTTGCAATTGAACTGAACGGTCATGAATTCGGGATGTTGTTGAATACACCAAGTTTGCGGACTAAATTGTTCCAAATCAAAACAGCCGAAGGTACAGAAGATGCAATGTTGATGGACATTCAATATCATCCAGTATCTGATGCTCCAATTCACGTTGACTTTAAACGTATCGACGTAAAAAAACCTGTGAACGTTGTAGTTCCAGTTGAAGTAATAAATGTTGAAACATCCAAAGGTTTGAAATTGGGTGGTACATTGAACTTTGCAGTACGTAAAGTTGCATTGCGTGGTTTGGTTGATGCTATGCCAGAAAAAATCGTTATTGACTTGGCAAACTTGACAATCGGTGACGTGGTTCACGGTAATGACTTGGTATTGCCAGCTGGTATCGAATTGGGCTTGCATCAGGCAGAATTGGCATTCGCTATTATCGGTGGAAAAATGCCGATGGAAGAAGACGAAAAGGCCAAGGCTGCTGCAATGGCTGCATCAAAGAAATAATAACTTTGATAAAAAAAGATTATCCACCCAAACGGGTGGATTTTTTTTAAGAAAATATGTCTGTTGCCACTTGAAAAGATTTTTTGCATAACTATATGGTGGGTAAAGCAAAAATTTTAAGGAGTAAAATATGGGAAAAGTAATTGGTATTGACTTGGGTACAACTAACTCGGCCATGGCATTTATGGACGGGTCAGAACCAAAAATTATCGAAAATTCCGAAGGTCAGCGTACAACCCCTTCTGTTGTCGCGTTGACTAACAATGGTGAACAACTGGTCGGCATTACTGCCAAGAATCAGGCTGTGACAAATCCTGAAAACACAATTTATGAAATTAAACGTTTAATGGGCTTGCGTTTTGATAGCCCTGCTGTCAAAGAAATTGCGGCACGTGTGCCTTATAAAATCGTTGCTGGTGAAAATGGCGACGCATGGGTTGAAATGGACGGCAAGAAATATGCGCCATCTCAGATATCTGCAATGATTTTGGCAAAGTTAAAGAAAGATGCTGAAAGCTATTTGGGCGAAACGGTAACTGACGCTGTTATTACTGTTCCTGCGTATTTTAATGACTCTCAACGTCAGGCAACCAAAGACGCAGGTCGTATCGCAGGTTTGAATGTTTTGCGTATTGTAAATGAACCGACCGCGGCCGCATTGGCATATGGTTTGGATAAAGGCAAAGACGGTGTTATCGCTGTTTATGACCTTGGTGGTGGTACATTTGACGTGTCTATCTTGGAAATTGTTGACGGTGTGTTCGAAGTAAAATCAACAAACGGTGATACAGCGTTGGGCGGATCAGACTTTGATGCACGCGTTTTGGAACACTTGATTGCGGAATTTAAATCGCAGACAGGTATCGATTTAACAGGCGATAAATTGGCGTTGCAACGCTTGAAAGAAGCTGCGGAAAAGGCAAAAATCGAATTGTCTTCAAAGACATCAACTGATATCAACCTGCCTTATTTGACAGCAGATGCATCTGGTCCAAAGCACTTTAATACAACATTGACTCGTGCAAAGTTGGAATCTTTGGTTGCAGATTTAATTGAACGCACAATTGAACCTTGCAAAAAAGCATTGAAAGACGCAGGATTGGAAAAATCTCAAATCAACGAAGTTATCTTGGTTGGTGGTCAGACACGTATGCCAAAAGTCGCAGAAACAGTAAAAGAATTCTTTGGTCGTGAACCACACAAAGGCGTAAACCCAGACGAAGTTGTTGGTATGGGTGCTGCAATCCAAGGTGGTGTATTAAAAGGCGATGTCAAAGACGTTTTGTTGCTGGATGTTACACCATTGTCATTAGGTATTGAAACTTTGGGTGGTGTATTTACACGCTTGATTGACCGTAATACAACAATCCCAACCAAGAAATCACAGGTATTTAGTACTGCCGAAGACAATCAGTCTGCCGTAACAATTCGTGTGTTCCAGGGTGAACGTGATATGGCGGCCGATAATAAACTGTTGGGTCAGTTTAACCTGGAAGGTATTGCCCCTGCCCCACGTGGTATGCCACAGATTGAAGTTTCTTTTGATATTGACGCAAACGGTATTGTTCATGTGTCTGCAAAAGATAAAGGTACAGGCAAAGAACAGGCGATTTCAATTAAATCAGACGGTGGTTTGTCCGAAGATGAAATCAAGCGTATGGTTGATGAAGCAGCTGCAAATGCCGAAGCCGACAAACTGAAACGTGAATTGGCCGAAGCTAAAAATACAGCTGAAACAGCGATATTTAGCATTGAAAAGTCTTTGAAAGAACATGGTGATAAAATCAGCGAAGATGAAAAGAAGTCAATTGAAGATGCAAAAAAAGAATTGGCAGACGAATTGGCCAAGGCAGATGCAACCGCACAGTCTTTGAAAGAAAAGACAGATGCGTTGGCAGAAAAAGCCATGAAGTTGGGCGAAGCTGTCTATAAAGCATCACAGGCAGAACAAGCCGGTGAAGAACAGAAAAAGAACGACGACGGAACCGTTGACGCAGACTTTTCTGAAAAGAACTAAAAAAATCCCCAGTTTTGGGGATTTTTTATTGCTATTTGATGTTGTTGGGTTATAGTGTGTGTCAGATAACAAAATAAAGGTTATGTTTATGCAAGCAATAAAATCTGTTGTATTAAACAAGACTATAACCGATGATGGTTATATAGCGGAGTTTTATAACCCATTTTGGGGGCGTTTCGCAATAGATTGTAAATATGATGCAGATGCACCTGCTTTTAATAACATGATTAACCTGATGCGGGTTGGCGATTATTTCCTTGTTAGTGGTAAGCGTCACGATGAATTGAACAATGATATTCGTGAATTTAGTATTGTTAAATATATGTCGCGTGAGACAGATGCTGTGCGTCGGTCAAAACGTAAGCTGGCCATACCAAATATGTCGGTGCGTGAAATGGATAAATTGGCTGATGACATTTTAACACGTCTGAATTATTTGCCATATCAAACTGAACTGGAAACAGTGTATGATATTATAAACGACAAATTTTATATAAAGAACCTATCCCCTAATATGCGTTTGATGGATGATTTGCATATGGATTCTTTGGATATAATGTGGGTGTTGATGTACGTTGAAGAAAACCTGAAATTACCTTCATATTCGTTGGATATTGCGGAATCTGTGTACCCATATATGACAGTTGGTGGTTTGGCCAAGAAAATAAAACGGTTTACAAATAAACCTGTAAAAACTGCACATGTCCCACATAAAATTAAAGATAAAAATAGTTTTTTGAATAAAATCAAACAAAAATTTCGTGTCTTTAGCAAATAAACACACCGCCATTTGGCGGTTTTTCTTGACATTTGTTATTTTTAGTCCATAATAACTGCCTAAGATAAGGAATCTAAAATGAATGTTGCAGATAAAATAAAAAAAATATTAGAACGTGACTATGGTATCCCAAACGTACAAGACGATGCTGTGTTGACCAAGGATTTGGGCTTTGATGAATTAGATGTGATTGAATTTATAATAACAATTGAAAAAGAATTCAATATCACTCTGCCAGAAGAAACTGTAAAATTTTATAATATAACATTTGCAACCTTGGTTGATAAGGTTCGCGTTTGTTCTGATGCCGTAAAAAAGAAAGACAGATTGCGTCCAGTCGCTGGATTTTATGCTGTGTCAAAAAAACAGCCAGTGTGCTGTATCACAGGTAAAAAGTGCAAAACAATTTCACAACAAGAGGTTGCGTCAAACAGCGAGAGATTTAACCTGTGTCGTCGTAACAACTGTTTGATTGAATATAATGTCAGACGCTTGACACAAAAAACAAAATAATTAGTCAAAAGGAATAAAAGTGTACAACAGAATGTGTGCACTTTTAAAAGAATTCTGCGGCAATTAGGTTACGCTGCCTCCCCCACTGAGTAGGCTGGGAATAAACTAATGGTTTTTGTGATGATTGAGCATGCGTTTAATTTGAAAATTGGCTCTATTATCGATAAATTAGTAAGCTTAGTAAAACTTATGCAACAGCAGGACAAGTTGCAAAAATTGAATCGCACAACGAAAAACAAAAATAAAGAAAAAATCCCTATTTTTGGGATTTTTTATTTGCAGTATTTGTTTCGTTTGTGTTAGTATTTTGTTCCGAAGGGGTAAAGGAACCTGTACATATGGAACAAAAGATTTATGATATTATTACAAATAATGTTGGTACACAGGTTGTGATTAACGATAGTATGAATTTATTTCGTGATTTAGGCATACAACATGCAGGTGTTGATAAAATTTGTCGCGACATAGAACAAAAATTTAATATAAAATACGGTACATTTTCGTATTTGTCACGGTATTTTGATAAATTGTGTGTTTCTGATTTGATTAAGCTTACACGAAGCGAGGTTTTATACAACCAATTATATGTCCCAAAAAATGTCTCGCTAGGCACAGATAGGTTATTTCAAAAACAGCATTAATGTTTTTCGATAGATACGACTAAACAACACGATATATTATTTGTACGACCAAACAAGAATGTTAGATTTGCAATAAAAAACCGCCGTGATGGCGGTGTTTTTATTTTTGTTCCCCTAAATATATACCCATGTTATGTGCTACTTCTAATAATGGGTTATCAGGTGACACATAGGCGTTTGATGTCATTAAGTTTGGAATCTTTGGGTCGTGTACTATTTCGCCAGCCGCTACAAATTCAGATAACGAAACAGTTTTACATTCATTTTCAATTAAGGCAGTCATAACATTTGTTTCGCCATTTTCAATTGCTTGTAATGCACAATCTGCAAATCGAGTGGCCAGTATTCGGTCCGCAGCTGTTGTGTCCCCTGCCCGTTGGGTGTGTTCTGGGAATGCAGTTCTATTCATTATGCCGGCAGCTGTTAATTTGCGTGAAATCATGTCAGCTGGCCTGCCCGAGTGTCCACGCAGTGATATGCCTTCGGATACAACGATAATTCCATAGTCTGTCGGTTGGCTGTTAATATGTTCAACCAGTGCATCAACGTTAAACTTTATCTCTGGTATCAAGATTGCAGATGCACCAATTGCAACACCCGCATTTAATGCCAGATTGCCGCAGTCACGCCCCATACTTTGTACCACAAACCAGCGATGATGACTGCGTGCTGTTAACATCAATTGGTCACAGTATGATGTCAATTGCTGAACAGCTGTGTCAAAACCAATTGTTTTGTCCGTCAATGGTATATCCATGTCTATTGTTTTTGGTATACATATCAGTTGTAAATCACGATATATTTGGCTATTTGCCCATGCAAGCGATATACTGCCATTGCCGCCAATCAAAATCAGTGCATCCAGTTTTAAATCATGTAATGATTTATGTAGCTGACGGTTAAATGCCGCGGTTTGACCACGTTCAATTGCCGTTTCAAAGTTTAATGCGTTGGCACGTCCGTTATGCAGAAAACTGCCCGCCAGCCTTGCATTTTCAATTGGCAACATTAAATCATTTAATTTTACGGTTGCTGGTGGTGTAACATACAAACCGTCTGTACCATCCAAGATTCCATAAACAGACCATTTGCGTAATGTTGCACCACGAATAATACGTTGAATCGCAGTGTTCAAGCCGCTACAATCGCCACCAGTCGTCATAATACCTATTTTTTTCATATATTTCCATCCTTTGGGTTAAATTATATCACAAATAAATTGACAAAGAAATATTATTTGCAATAATTTGTCCAGATTTAATTGGAGTTACAAATATGGCAAAAGAAAACAAAGCAAATATAGGAAAAACAAAACGTTCAACAGACGACTTGATTGACAGTGCGATTTCAAAGCAAAACGATTGGCTGGAAAATCGTCGTGCGTATACACGCAGTTTTTTGAAAAAGTTAAATGTATTTTCTAAACAGAAAACGGAATCACAGCCTGTTGTAAAAAACAAACAAAAAAATCAGCGTTCTGTATTGTTGGGGTACTGGTTCCCTATTCTGTGTGCGTTGATTGTTGTCTTTATCGCAATATGGGTTGCGTTTATTCGTGTGAACAACAACTCTCGTATTGTTTTGGTGCCAGAAGTAAATGTTCCTGTTGTTGAAAAGAAACAAGAAGTTACAATTCCTGAATTTGATATTGTTCGTATTGAAAAAGAAGGCAATGTTGTTATTGCTGGTCGTTGGATGCCACATAAAAACATCTCTGTTATGGTAAATGGCCGTATAATTGCAACAGAACAAACAAATTTTGATGGCGAATTTGTTTATAGTACACAGAAAGCATGGGATGCAGGTAACTATACAATCGTATTGGTTGGTAATGATCCCGAAATTAAATCAAATGAAAGTGTATTTGTTTATATTTCTGAAAATGGGCCACAGAATTCAGTGTCACTGTTGATGACCAAAGATGGCAGCACATTATTGCAAATGCCATCAAGTTTACAAGACAATGATTTAACTGTTTCCAAGATTGACTACTTGGATTCTGGACGTATTGTTGTAACTGGTGACGGTTTGCCAAGATTACGTGTATCTTTAAGTCTGAACGATGAATATGTTGGTTTTGCGCGTGTGTCTGATTATAAACACTTTGGTTTGGGTGCAGATGTTGGTGAACTGGTTCCTGGCCAAGAATACTCGCTGACTGTTCGCATGCACGATGGCGATGGTCGTACTGTTGGTTATGTTTTTCATAAATTCACAATGCCTGAAATGACCGGTGACGATGATACGTACTATACAGTTCGTCGTGGCGATTGCTTGTGGATTATTGCACGCAACTTTATGCGTCGTGGTATTTTATTCAGTATTATTGCAGAACGCAATGGTATAAAAAATCCAGACTTAATATACCCACAACAGTTATTGCAAGTGCCTGTAAATCAGAAGTAAGTGACATGAAAAAGAAAGACATTAAAAATGTTATAAAGGCGTTGGGAAGTGTCGCGTGGCAACTGGATACTAATGAACTAAAGCGTTTATATGCAATGTTGATTGCACACGGAATATATCCGGTATGTCCATTATGTAAAGAACCAATTTCATCTATAAATGATTTTACATGGGATCATATTGTTCCACGCAGTCGTGGTGGCAAAGATCATATCTCTAATATGGTGCCCGTTCATGCAAAATGTAACGAGGAACGAGGTAAGACTTTTGTAGATGAATTGTTTGATGTCGAGTATAAGTTCAAAATTGATATGCCTGTGGCTGACGAAAGTGTAATGTCTTTAAAAGAAATAAAGCGTAAAAAGAAATATGCACGTTGCAAGTCGCGCATAAAAGAACATCAACATGTAAATAATGTAAGTAAAAAAAGATAGTGCAATTGCAGTGTTTTCCGTCCGTCTTCGCTGACGCACGGCGAGGCACTCAATTTTCCTAATTGGCAAAGCCAATAAGTAAAATAAACTTTAGTGCTTTCTGTCCGTCTTCGCTGACGCACGGCCTGGACACTCAATTTTCCTAATTGGCAAAGCCAATAAGTAAAATTGGTGGTGTGGGCGAAGGGGACCGTGTTTATGCAATTTTTATGCTTTTTGGATCCTTTTTACCGCTTTTTTCCATTAAAAACATTTAAATGCCTGACACTTTGCTTAGCACTTTTATAAAATAACATGTTTTTGGTCAAAAGTACATGTTTTTTACCATCCCATCCGTTGAATAAACCGCGTGATAGTGGTAGATAGAACAACGTTTATAATATATTGATTTTATTACAGGTTTATTATATACTGTACTTTGAATCCAAGAGATTGGGTTCGGGGTTGTCAAAAGCCCTATAGCTTCGGTGCGAAAGCATCGTTAAATTGATGTTTCGGTGTTTTTGCACCGTTATCATCCCTGACACTATGTCGGGGAGCTGTTGGTTATAAAATACGGGCAACCGAAAGACCACAGAATCATTAAGGTATATGATTTTTGAACTCCCCGGCCGCTTTTCTTGGAGCGGTTATTTTTTATTAAAGGGGTTATAAATGACTATGATTGCACACGGGGTTTTGGCTTTAAACAAATATCTAAAAGATAAAGAAGTAGAAGAATTAAGAAACAAATTAAAGGTCGAATTGTCTGAAAAAGAAAGGCAAGCCTTAGCAGACAAATTACACAAAGCATTGGAAAGTCAGTCCAAAGTTACTCGTAAAATGAACAAATTAGAACGCACGGAACGAAAAATAGATATATTCGCTAGTGTTTTAAATCTACGAAACAGTGGGGGGCCATTGGCTCTTACCAGAACTGTCACAGGTGTAGTTGTTGCCACGCCATTTGTTGTTGGTGCACTTGCATATACTGGTTTAGAAGAAGCTGCAAAAAAGATAAAAGAACTAAAAATAAAAAAAGAAGAACAAAAACAAGCCGCGTCTATTAAAGCAAAAGAAGAAGCAAAGCGTATCGCAAAAGAAAACAATGAAAAAGCAGAAGAATCTGCTGAAATAACGGAAATAAATTTGTTAAAAAATTTGGTTTCTAATGCTGATATGATACAAACTCGCAGCGTTGATATTCCAACCGATAAAAACGCCATTGTTGTTGGATTAATTGATGAGGCTGGTCAGATTGCGGAATTTGCTTCAGAACTCGGAAGAACGCTATTCTTTTTTGATCATAACCCAGAATCAAAAATTGTTAGTGCGTTCTTTATAAATCCAGAAACGGGTAATTTTGAAGAAATAGCAACAGTTAAATCTGTGCGTGGCAGAAAGCAAATTGTGGATTTGATAAATAAGCAACTTGATGCCCAAATACAACGACAGAAAGACCATAAAGAAGCACAAATAAGAAATGCAGAGATTATGAGAAAAATGAAAGAAAAATAGAATATAAAAACGTCACTTTTGTGGCGTTTTTTTATTGTTCTTATGTAATAGTTCAAGGAGTTATTGGATTCTTGGTGCGGGCGAAGGGAATGTCTGATTCCCATATTCGCTGTCGCTCTATGGGCCCCTTTCGCTACGTAAGACTCGAACTACGCAATGCTTGTTCTCGTCAACTGACGCCCCGAACCCTCGTGGTCGGGTTCTCTTCCGTCGTCGCAATCCAATAATTAAACCGGCACAAGGCCGGTTGAATTATTGGTGCGGGCGAAGGGAATCGAACCCTCGTCTTCAGCT
>JBKSMR010000009.1:0-15001 GCA_046881895.1 Alphaproteobacteria bacterium | reverse complement strand
ACTGAAACAAAAGTCTGCACGACGGCGTAGGCCATGTTTAATCCAAATTGGCGAATCGGTCGGTGTAATGCCGCGTAATTCTGATAACTTGTTTGCGTGATATTCAGGTGATGTAAAATCATATTTACATCCGCCACATTTACCAAAAAAAGGACATGTTTTCATATTGTCTTCTTGTTAAAAATGTATGCGGGCACCGGCACGGAACTGATGTGCATTTGGTGCAAAGTCCGTAATTGTATCTGTATCAGTGTCCATTAAATACATGTATTTATATCCAAAGTCTAATGCAAATATGCTGTTAAATTCGACGCTGATACCTGCGATGCCAGATAATGCAGGTGAAATCTTGGATTTTAGGTCAATACCATTATCTGCTTTGTTCCATGATGCACCAGCACCAAATCCAACGTATGGTACCAGCATTTGTGATTTAAATATGCGATACGGATTGTCGATTCTGGCGTCAAAGATTGCGTTTAACATAAAAGTGTTGCCATCGATTGCAAAAGCATCATATTTTGCATCTGTTTTGATATAGTTAGCTTCGATTCTAAAAATATCATACAGACGGATTCCTGCCACAATGTCGAAAGACGATGTGTCGTCGCCTTTTAAAACATAGTTATTGCTGCTGGTGAAATCATTCCACATGTTAAAGTCATAGTAACCACCAATATAAAAGCGACGTTGTTGTGCCAAGGTTTGATTTGATGTTTCGGTTTGCGGGAACTGTTCTTGTTCGACCCTGTATATCAGTTCTGCATTTGCCAGCATTGGCATGACAGATATAACTGCACTGAATAATAATGTTTTTATATTCATTTCTTGCTACCTTTACTTAGAAATTTGCACGTATAGTTGCCATTATATTACTGATGCCATCAACGCCACCATGATGGTCACCCCATCCAAATCCATTGCCAATCAGCATTTGATACTGATACGCAATATCAACACCGATTAAATCGCCCAGCATGACATTAAAACCAAATGTTGCACGTGGTGCAGCAATAACCATGCCGTCTGATCCATTAGTTCCTTGGAATTCATATGTGCCAATGGATGCACCAATACCCATAAACGGTACGAATTTTCTGTTGTATGTAATGTCGCCAGATAAAACATATCTGCGGGCAAGGTCAAAATACAGCATGCCACCAAATGTGTTATAGTTTGCACGTAAATCGTCCAGTTTGTGGAAATTTAAAGTTGTTGTTTGAAAGTCTAGTTCTGTGCGTACATATGAAGACAAATTCCAACCTAAACCAATTTGTGCGGTATAGCTTTGTTCGGTCAAGTGTTCTGTTCCAAAATAGTTCGCTTTGCTGGTCGCAAAGTCTAATGTCATACCGCCACCCATGCGTACATACATAGATGTTGGAATATACATTTTTATATCATCATTTGTTATGGCATTTTTTGTTTCATAGACTTCCATGCCCAATACGCCTTCGGCAGGTGCAGGAGTAATTGGTGCAACCAGTATGTCCAGACCTGTGGCAACCTCGCTCTTGAATTGTTTGTCGCTATATGCGGCCGATGCGTTTGCAGTGCATAATAAGCATAGTGCTGTTGTAAAATAAGTTATGTTTTTCATTTTATTCACTTAGTTTTTTTATATACTTGCATTTATTTTATCATAAATTGCGACTTGATTCCAGTCGGATTTATTCGTACCATAGAAACATGAATATAAAAAAATCTGATAAAAAAATAGCAATAATCGCAGGTGCACTGGATCTGCCGTTCTTTACACGCGATGCCTTAAAACGGGCAGGGTGGGACGTATTTGTTATTGGATTAAAGAACTTTTATGATCCACGCTTAAATCCGGACCTTGTTATTCGTCTGGGGGGTGGTGGACGTGCGGTTCGTATTGCAAAGCGTTTAGGAATTAAAAAAATTACTTTTGTTGGGTCGCTGGGACATCCGGATTTATCAGATTTGCGTCCTGATTTTTGGACTTTGCGTGCGTTATTTACAATTCTTAAACATCAACGGGGGTATGATTCAATGGCTGTGGCGGTAAATAAAGTTATGGAAAAAAATGGATTCGAAGTGGTGGCTGCACAAGACTTGGCACCAGAATTAGCATTTGAAAAGGCCGGTGTGCAAACACGTGTAAAGCCAAGCGTGGCAGACAAGAAAAATATAGAACGTGCAGTCGAGGTTTCGCATACAATAGGTGCGGCGGATATTGGTGCGTCTGTGGTCGTTGATAAACAGGTTATTGCGGTTGAGGCTGCCGAAGGCACTGCAAAAATGTTGGAACGTGTTGTTGCCATGCGTCAGCACAAGAAAAAGCAATCTGGTGTATTCGCAAAAATGACAAAACCCGGTCAGGATTTGCGTATCGATATTCCTGCCATTGGTGTTGATACAGTGAACGCTGTTGCAGATGCAAATTTGCGTGGAATCGTTGTAAATACCAAGACATGTTTTGTTGTGAATAAACCTGCTGTAATCAGTCAGGCGAACAAGCGTGGTATATTTATCTGGGCGATGGATGAATAAAAAAAACGCCCAATGGGCGTTTTATTTTGCAACAACAACCATTGCTGTTCGCAGAACTGTATCGCCAAACATATAACCTGCCTGCATTTCATCGACAACTGTATTTGGCGTTGTGTCCGGTACAGCAATTACCTGAATTGCGTTGTGGTGCATTGGGTTCAAAGGCTTGCCCACAGATTCAATTCTGGTAATGCCAATTTGATTAAATGCAGATTCCAATGCCAATGCCATTGACTTTATCCCTGCGTCATCTGGTGTATGTTTTAACGCAGCATCAACAGCATCCATCACAGGTAATATTTTTTCTGCCACACTAATTGCACGATTTCTGGCACGTGATTGTGCATCCAGTTCACTGCGACGGCGTGTGTTTTCCAGCTCTGCCGCCAAACGCAAATATTTGTCATTCATTTCTGCCAGTTGTTTTTGCAATTGTTCAATTTCTGTGTTTTTAGCTTGTTCAGCCACATTTTTTGTGTCGTCAATTGAAACTGATTCTATATCTACTTGTTTTTCATCTGTCATAATATTTTCCATGTTTTTTGATACTATAAAACTATTTTACACTGGTTATTATAGGTATGAAATCATCGCTTTTCAAGGATGCACCACCAACTAATACGCCGTCAACATGTGGAATAGACATTATTTCCAATGCATTGGAGCCTTTGACCGACGCACCATATAATACAGGCGTGCCACCCAATCCCATGTCGTCTAATGTTTTTGCAATCAGTTCATGTGCAGATTTTATTTCGTCACTGGTTGGTGTTATGCCTGCACCAATTGCCCAGCGTGGTTCGTATGCTATGATTATATTTGAATTTATAACCGCAGGTATAGATTCACGAACGCCAGATTCAATGATTTTCATTGTTTTACCAGCTTGTTTTTCTGCCATTGTTTCGCCAACGCATATAATAGGAGTCAGGCCGTTTGATAAGGCTTGTTCGGCCTTTGTGCGTACAGTTGCATTTGTGTCACCGTGATATTGACGGCATTCACTGTGTCCAATAATTGTATATTTTGCACCTGTTGCAGCAACCATCTGGGCAGAAACTTCCCCGGTATATGCACCGTGGTCGTGTGTGCTGATGTCTTGGGATGCCAATGCTATTTTGCCCGAATCGGTGCACAGCATTGTGTACGGAACACAGAGAATAACTGTATTTTTTGTGTCAATAGCAGACAAATCTTGAATCATTTTGACCAAGTTTTCGTGTGTGCCGTTCATTTTCCAGTTCCCAGCAATAATTTTCATTGAAAAATCCCCTTTTTTTCGTTGCTTTTATTATATTTGTTTTGCTATGGTAACGCAAAAGGGGAACAAATGCTAGAATATTTAAGAAACGCATCAGAAAAACCGGTTGCAAAGGTTTTAATTACTATATTGGCTTTCTCGTTCGTTGGATGGGGGGTCGCAGAATGGATTTTTGGAAATGTTGCCAATGATACAACACTGGTAACAGTGGGTAAGGCCGAGATTTCTGCCCAACAATTTAATTCTGAAAAATCACGCGAATTGGCACAGATGTCACGTGAAGAACAACGTGCAATATATGCAGACGCTGCATCACAAGACAAGTTTGCACAGGGTGTTTTAACAAAAATCGCAACTCAGCAGATGGCACAAAATCGTGCAGATGATTTGGGCTTTGCGGTCAGCGATAAACGAATCGCCCAGGAAATTCGTGTATTCCCAGAATTTCAAGAAAATGGTCAGTTTTCACCATTGGCTTTTGACAGAACTTTGAATAATTCCGGTTATTCCGAGGCGGAATTCGCAAACGTCCTGCGTAATCAGGTTTTGCGTTCTATGGTTTTGGGTTCTATGTCTGCACCGGTTGCAGTTCCTGAATTCGCAGTTCAGGCGGCATACAATGCACGCTATGGTCAGCGTGATATTGAATATGCGACTGTAAAATATTCTGATTTCAAGGTCGGCACGCCAACAGATGAACAATTGTCTAATTTCTATAAGCAGAATCCACAGACTGTACCAGAAACAAGAACTGTATCATATGTGTTTATTGAAACAGATATGGCACAACCTGATAAATATGATGAAGGTTATGCCAAGGCTGTAAAGGTCGAAGATGATATTATCGCAGGCGAAACAATGAAAGATGCTGCGAAAAAACACGGTGCGAAATATGTCGCGTTAAAGGCGTTCGGTCGTGATAAACGTCCAAACGATAAATTACTGACAGATGCGATGATTGCAAAAGTATTTGATATGGATGCAGGTCTGGAAAGCGAAATGATCGAAACAAAAGATGGTTTCTTGTTTGTGCGTGTTGATGAAATAAATCCTGCTCATACCGCCAGTTTTGAATCTGTTAAAAAATCTTTGGTAAACGATTGGACAAAGTCAGAACAGAAAAAGCAGGCTTATGTTCGTGCAAATGAATTGCTGGTTGATTTGAACAAAGATGGAAAATTGGCTGGTAAAAAATCCGCGACCGTATCACGTGTAGATGGTGCACCAACAGATGTCTTGGTTGATGCATTCCGTAATAAAATTGGGCAAAACGCAATTGTATCTGGTTCTGATGCGTTCTATGTCTTGTCTGTAAAGTCGGCAACAACCCCCAAGGCAGACAAAAAGAAAATGGATAATATTCGCAAAGAATTGGAAAACATGTCTGCAACAGGATTGCAAGATGATTATAATTCGTTCTTGATGCGTGAATATCCGATAAAGATAAATGAAAAAGTTTATAATCGCGTATTTGTAAAATAAAAAATCCCCCGTTTGGGGGATTTTATGTTATAATCTTCTCATGATATAAAGGGCATGTTATGGCAAAAAGTATGTATGATATTATAAAAACACAAAAAGGTGAACGTTTTGCCAAGGCAATACGTAACTATGATAACGGTATTTTTGATGTTCCAGATATTGATAAGATTGTAAAATATGCCGGTCATGATGCAGAACCAATAATGAATTATCTGATATCATTGAAACAGATAAAAATTCAGGAAATGTCTGTGCATATGGATCCGATTAAGTTATTGGACAAGGCTGGCTATAATGCATATATTGCAGATACACTGATAAAACAAAATGCAATAAAAAAATACTATGCACCTGGTGAAGAAATATGTACTTTTCGTGATAATAGAAGATTTAAAGATTACTATATTATAAATGCAGTACGTAAAGATGTTGATAAAATTAAACGCAGTTTTAACCCACAACGCGATGATAAATATGGTACATCTGTTATATCAATTCAGGTTTTGAAGTCTGGTGGTTTTATCAGTATAAAAAATAGATATAATCATACTGTACAGAATTGTGATAATACACTAAATTCAAATCCAGATAATATTATTCGCGGACTATCTGATGCGATTAAACATCATTTTAATGTTGATTTTTCTGCACAACAAGTACCATTACCAAGTCATTATGTTTTAATAAATGGTCAAATTTGTAGATATAATTCAGAAGTTGAAAATATATATTTTGGTGAAACCTTTTATGTTAAAGATGGTCATATTTATGAAATAGATACAAATTCAGAAATTATGATTGGAAATGGCATTTTGTTTGATACACGAAGCAAGCAATTTGTTGATTTGACAGGAATAAATAATATAGAAACTATACGTTATCGTTTTGTTGTTACGCTGAATAAAGCAATCCAAGGCAAAAAGATAACCGTGCAAAAAAATCCATTGGGTGGTCGTGATATTTTGGCAGATGGGGTGCCGGTGCTGACTGTTGAAAATGGCGAAATAGTACATATAAATCTGTCGGGGGTGCAAGATGCTATATATTTGGCAGAATGTTCAAATTTACGTGGAGAAATGGATTTTAGTCAGGTTTCAAACTTGGTATTAAAAAACTCAGATTTAAGTGGGGTTGATAAACTTAAGTTACCAGAATATGCTGCTTTTATACATATGCAAGGTGCAAAATTACCAAAGTGTGAATCGGATCTTAGTAAGGTATCTAATGTTATTTTAAGTGGTGCAGATTTAAGTCGTGTTACAAATTTTAAAATTCGACCTGATATGTACATGTGTGAAGGTGTGAAATTTCCAAAATGTGAATTAGATTTTTGTGGGCATAGTGTAAACTTGTCGCGTGCAGATTTAAGTCGTGTTACAAAACTTAATTTTTCACCGGATGTTAGACATTTGTTTTTAAGTTCTGCACAATTGCCGAACGTTGATTTAGATTTTAGTAATGCCGAGATTCTTGTATTACGTGGTTCGGATCTTCGTAATTTTCGTATAAAATTACCAAAATCAGGCAAGACTCTTAACTTACTAGAATCAAAATTACCCGCAGTTGATTTGGATTTAAGTAATTTTGAATCTGTGTGGGTGGATGATGCAGATTTAAGTCGTGTTACATCGTTGAAATTCCCTCGAACAGAAGTATTGGAAATGGAACGTGTCATTTTTCCAGCGATTGATATTGATGTAAGGCAATTTGATAAGATTGATATGTGCGGTGCAGATCTAAGTCGCGTGAAAAGTTTAAGAATAGCGAAAAAAACAGACTGGATAAATTTATCAACTGCGAAATTACCTGCTATTGATTTGGATTTTACTGGTGCGAAATATGTTCACTTGGACGAATGTGATTTAAGCCCTGTAACAAGTCTGAAAGGGGCTAGTTTACATGATATGTTACGGTGGGGGACAGCTAGATTAAAACAAAAAATTACACAAACACTCAAAAGGGGAATAGATGTCCAAAATACAAATGATGTTAAAGAACGGTAATGTTGTAATCGAAACTTTGCCGAATGTTGCACCAAAACATGTTGCACGAATTGTTGAATTAGTAAAATCTGGGTTTTATGATGGATTGACATTTCATCGTGTAATAGATGGTTTTATGGCACAGACAGGCTGTCCACTGGGCAATGGCACAGGTGGCAGTGGCATAAAAATTCCCGCAGAATTTTCGGATGAACACTTTTCGCGTGGTACGGTTGGTATGGCACGTGCATTGGATGTAAATTCTGGGGATTCTCAATTCTTTATTTGTTTTGATGATTGTGGTTTCTTGGATGGGAAATATACTGTTTGGGGACGCGTTGTATCAGGCATGGAATTTGTTGATAAAATTAAACGTGGCGATGAATTTGAAAACGGTCATGTTGAAAATCCTGATAAAATTATGAAGATGGAATTTATGGAATAAAAAATCCCCCGTTTGGGGGATTTTTAAATCTTGGCACCATATTTGCCACGATTTATAGGGCGGTATGATAATGCCTCGGCTAAATCGGACATTTCTATGTCATTACTGCCACGCAGGTCTGCAATTGTTCGTGCCAATCGTTTGATACGATTGTATCCACGGGCAGACATTCCCATTTTTTCTGCGGCAGAATTTAAAAACGTGGTTAGTTCGTCGTTCAATTTTGCGTGCTGTTCCAGTTCAACACCGTCCAAGTGTGCGTTAACCTTGCCCTGACGCGCGATTTGTATATTGCGTGCAGATACGACGCGTTTTCTGATGTCGCTACTGCTTTCGCGTGGGGTGTTGTCGGTTGTCATTTCCCAAGGATTGACCGCGTCAACATCAACATGCAAATCAATTCTGTCCAGTAATGGGCCAGATATTTTGTTCTGATACGCCTCGGCACAGCGGGGTGCCTTGGAACAGGACAGGGCGGCATTGCCCAAGTGTCCGCATGGACATGGGTTCATCGCAGCAATCAGTTGAAAACGTGCAGGATATGTTGCGTTTCTTTTTGCACGTGAAATTAAAATGCGGCCTGATTCCATTGGCTGACGCAAGATTTCCAGCGTGGCACGATTAAATTCTGGCAATTCGTCCAAAAATAAAACCCCATTATGTGCCAACGATATTTCCCCAGGTCGTGCATCAGAACCGCCACCCGCCAATGCCACAGGACTGGATGTGTGGTGTACACTGCGGAATGGTCGCGATGACATCAGCGATTTATTATTTAATTGACCCGCAATTGAATAGATGATGGACGTTTCCAAAATTTCTTCGGCTGTCATTTCTGGCATAATTGTTGGCAGTCTTGATGCCAGCATCGTTTTACCAGACCCCGGCGGCCCAACCATCAGCATTGCATGTCCACCTGCCGCAGCAATTTCCAGCGCACGCTTGGCGGCGGCTTGGCCATGAACCTCTGCCATATCAAGGGTTGAATTTGTTGTTGATTGTGGTGCTGATAATTCAGGCAACGGCAGAATTTGTGTGCCTTTGAAATGGTTTATCAATTGCACAACATGAAATGGTGCCAATATGTTTGTGTGGCCGGCCCAGCGTGCCTCGGCCCCTTGGTCGCCAGGACATATAATGCCCAGATTATGAGCGTTTGCCCAAACGCTGGCTGGTAATACAGCGTCTGTTTTTACAATTGCACCGTTCAGGCCCACTTCGCCCAATATAAGATATTTTTCCAGTTCGTTTTCTGGTAATACGCCAATTGCACACAATATTCCGCACAGTATTGGCAGGTCAAAGTGCGAGCCACTTTTTTCAACGTCTGCCGGTGACAGGTTTACAGTAAGTCTTTTTGGTGGCAGCGACAGATTTAACGCAGACAGAACATTTCTGATTCTTTCTGCAGATTCTTTGACCGCACGGTCAGCCAATCCGATAATATTAAACTCTGGCTTTGACAGGCCCGATGACAGTTGCACCTGAACGTCAATCGGTGTTGCTTCCATTCCGTTAAATATGATTGAATTCAAAGATATCATATTGTGTATATTATAACTTGAATTAAGTTTGTGCAAGTTATAATATGTGCCTGTTAAATAAAGGATTTTGTTATGCCGGCCAAGAATAAAAATGTCGCACGTGAATGGTTTAATACTATATTTTATGGTGCGTTGATTGCTATTATTTTTCGTAGTTTTTTGTTGGAACCATTTAATATTCCATCTGGGTCAATGATTCCGACATTGCATGTTGGCGACCATATATTTGTGCAAAAATGGACATACGGTTATTCCAGATATTCGTTCCCATTTGGTTCTTGGAAATTGTGGAATGGGCGTTTCTGGGCCACAGAACCAAGCGTTGGCGATGTTATTGTTTTCCGTAATCCTGTCAATCAGTCCCAAGATTATGTAAAGCGTTTAATCGGTGTGCCCGGCGATAAAATCCAAATGCAAGATGGTCGTCTGATTATAAATGGAAAAATGGTTGAACGCAAAGATCCACGGCCTTATATCGTTGCGATGTTGCCAAAGTCTATGCGTAGTGTTGGGTTTTATAAAGACAATATGTCTATCAAGGGTAATAAGATTTGGATAGATAATAAACCTGCACCATTTAATTATACCATAGAGTATAAGGCAGACAGCCTGTGTCGTATGTATTCTGGGGCATGTGGCGTATTTGATGCAACAGAATATACCGAAGTTTTGCCAAATGGTGTTGAACACAGTATTATTGAAATGGCAGATAATGCACCGCTGGATAATACGCCTGTATTTACTGTGCCGGATGGTCATTTGTTCTTTATGGGCGATAATCGTGATAACAGTAACGACAGTCGCGCAGATGTCAGCTTCGTTTCCCGTGATAACGTATTGGGTCGTGTTTGGTTTGTGTGGTATTCGCATAACTATTATGCACCAATGCTGGCGTTTTGGTCATGGGGTAATAAAATGCGCTGGGGCAGATTTGGAATGGGTATAGATTAAAATGATAAAACTGAATTACGAATTTAAAAACAAGCAACTGTTAGAATTAGCATTGACGCAAAGTGGTGCGAATTCTGTTCAGAATAACGAGCGTCTGGAATTTGTTGGTGACCGCGTGTTGGGACTGTCTGTGGCAGGATTGCTGTATGAAATGTTCCCAAATGAAAGCGAAGGTGAACTGGCACGCAGACATGCGATGCTGGTTTCAACAGAAACGCTGGGGAATGTTGCACGTCAGATGGGACTAGATAAGCATATAAAGCATGGTCATATGACAGCCGGGCGTATTGTTCATATTATGGCTGACGCGATGGAGGCTGTATTCGGTGCAATCTATCTGGATTCTGGATTTGAAACAGCGAAAAATGTTATCGTTGATATATGGCGTGAATTGGCAGCGGCTGATGTTACAGCACCAAAAGATCCAAAGACTGCACTGCAAGAATTTGTTCAGCAAGCAGATAATGGTAATTTGCCTGTTTATGAATTCTTGGATACAACAGGTGCGTCGCATAATCCTGTATTTAATGTGCGTGTTTTCGCGATGGGAAAATCTGCCCAGGGGCAGGGGGCTTCTAAAAAAGCAGCGACAATTGATGCGGCAGAAAAATTATTGAAAGTCCTTGCAATTTAAGGTTTTCATATTTAAAATTACACACAGATATTAGATTAAAAGGAAAAAATATGTTTTCAATTTTATTAGTTTTATTGGTTATCGTTGCAGTCATGATGATTGGCTTGATTTTGTTACAAAAATCCGAAGGTTCTGGTATGTCTGGTTCGTCTGCGGCATCTATGTTTGGTGGTGCATTGACTGGGGCGGCGGCTGGTAACTTTTTGACACGTGCAACAGCGTGGTTGGCAACAATCTTCTTTATTTTATGTGCGGCATTGGCACTGATTGCATCAAAGTCTGATATGGGCAACGCACAAAGTGATTTGCGTAAAGAATTGGTTCAGACTGAAAATGTTCAGCCATTACAAGAACCATTGCCGGAAGTGCCCGCAGAAACAAAATAATAAAAAAACCGCCAAACGGCGGTTTTTTTATCTGCTTTTGATAAATTCTTGGTATTTTTTAATTGCACTGTTTAGTTGCATTGGTGACCAGCCTGGGGTTGTATAAACCATGGGTGTATCGCCTGCAATTGCAAATCCACAGATTTTTGAATCTAGATTACGATATACAAATATTGGTGTTTGTTCTGCGGATAATTTTGTCTTGTCGAATAATGTTGTCGGTTTGTTTGAAATCTTGGCTATTTGTCGTATCAAAGATGCAGATGGTACAAATACTGGCGATATGCGACCGTTACCAGAATTTTTTACATTTTTGCAGAATTTATTTGTCTGTTCTGGGGAAATGTAACCATATTTTTCATAAAACTTGCAAGCCTTGCTCAAAGAAATCAGTATCGCGTTATTTGTGTTTATGGATATTGCAGCCTCGGCTGATTGTAATAATTTAGTACCGATTTTTTGACCTTGGTATTCTGGTAGTACATACAAGTGGCTGATTTCAGCGGTGTTTGATGGAATTGAGCCATGAATACAACCAACCATTTTGTCGCCATCGTATGCACCAAAAGCAAATGGGCGTTTTGTTTGTTGTAATTCTGTGCGTGCGTTTTCCAGGTCGATGTTTGATAATTGAATATCATAGTTATATTTCATCGCAGCAACACGAATACGCAAAAAATCATCCCAGACGCCTGGGGCGGATTGATTGAATATAGGAAATATTTTTACATCACTCATACTATTATTATAGTACAGACAGAATGTTTGTCAACTGTCATTGTGGGGGGAAGAAATTTTTATGGCTTGAACCGGTCGGTTCTTCGTCCGCCCAGACCAAAATAAAAAACCACCAAAAGGTGGTTTTAATTCTGGTGGCCCTGGTCGGATTGTAAATTCCCATCTGCGGTGCGTCACCGCGATGGGCCCCTTTCGCCTTTGGCTCGAACCGGTCGGTTCTTCGTCCGCCCAGACCAAAATAAAAAACCACCAAAAGGTGGTTTTAATTCTGGTGGCCCTGGTCGGACTCGAACCGACACTCCTTGCAGAACTTGATTTTGAGTCAAGCGCGTCTACCAATTCCGCCACGGGGCCGTCGCATCAAAAGCCGATTATTTAGGCGGCTTTCTTTGCAGCAACTTTCTTTACCAAGCGGGCACTGCGATTCGCCTTGTGAACAGGTTTTTTTGCAGGTGCTGCTGGTTTGCCAGCTTTCTTTTCAATGGCTTTTTTAATCGCAGCCATTTCATCTGTCAAGCGTGATACTGGTTTCGCCATTACATATGCATCCAAACCGCCATGCTTGGTCAATGTGCGTAAACCAGCAGTTGAAATGCGTAATGAAAAATCACGTCCCAAAATATCACTGTGGAACTTTAATGTTTGAAGATTTGGCAAGAATGTACGTTTTGTACGACGATTAGAGTGGGAAACATTCATCCCAACTTCTGTTTTCTTACCTGTAACTTTACATACACGTGGCATAATACTTATCCTTAAATTATTATATAGCGGACTAAATTTATAATAAAAATATAGAAAAGTCAAGCATTCTTTTAATATTTTTTATATATGCGTGTTATGTTCGGGCGATAACAGGTCTGTTATTACCTTGGCAGGCGTAAATGTTGTGGCTGGCACCGATACGAAAACGGTGTTCCAATTTGACATCGCACCGTTCCACAGGCCTGGCCTTTCCATGGCACGCAGTGGCTGACCGTCCTTGGATTTTTCAGATATAAATCCGGTTGCAAGGTCAATAAATTCTGTTAAATCAAATTTAGTTCCGTTGTATTTATATGGCATACAGACGATGTCTACAGGGTTAAAGAATTGACCTTTATGCAAGATGTGTTTGTTTTCGTCTGATATTTGACCCGGTTCAACAATTTGCAGGCTGATTGTGCCGTCTGAATTTTGTGTCCAGAATGGGCCGCCACCAGGTGCACCTGTATTGCGAACCATACCGCATACACGCAATGGGCGGTTTAAAATATCGCGAATTTGTTCGTGGGTAAAGTTTTTAATGCCCAAGTTTTGTGATATAAACAGGTTGATTTCATCTATATTTGCATTCCCGTTGTCAATATCGCGAATGTATTCAAATATTTTATGTTGCAGTTTTATTGCCAGACCTGCCAATGCTTTTTTATGTCTGATTGTATCTGTGCGGTTTGATGCTGGGCATACATTGTCTATATTTTTAATAAAGATAATATCAGCGTCCAAATCATTCAGGTTTTCAATCAGTGCACCATGACCAGACGGGCGGAATAACAGTGTACCATCAGAGTTACGGAAAGGCGTGTTGTCTGGGTTTACTGCAATCGTATCTGTCTGAGATTTCTGGGTGGACAGGCTGATATTATACTTTGTATTAAATTGTGCTTCGTATTCTGGGATAATATTTGCCAACAGTTCTTGAAATCCAGATATATGTTCTGGGGATACGGTAAAGTGTATATTTACAGTGTTTTTAGATTTTGCATATTGGGCGCCTTCGGCCAAGTGTTCTGCCACAGCAGTTATGCCATTGTTGCAGTCGTGGTGGAACTTTAATAATCCCTTGGGCAGGTTGCCATAGTTTAATCCGCGTTTCGTTACAATACATTCAATAATATCAAAATCAGTCGGATTTTCTGGCAGGTGTTTTATCAGGTCTTTATAAAAGGCAAATTCTGTCAGGTTGCTGATGACCATTTGGCTGACTTTATTATGTGTGCCAGATTGCAGGTATTCAAACAGGTCTTTGAACATACGGGTTGCTGCACCAGATGCAGGTACAAACTTTACAATAGTATAATTGTCTGCATTTGCGTCAAAGTATTCTGCGTATTCATCAGATAATGTTTCCATAACACCATTGTCAATCACAGCTGCAGATTTAATATCTATATGTGGAAAACCGTTTTGAAAGTCTGTCATTTGCTGTTGGATTGTGTTTATATTCAGATTGTGCTGGTTTATTTGCTGAATGTCTGCGTCTGTGAATTGTGTCATTTTATACCTTCCTTGGTTGTGGTGATTTTAAAACAAAAAATATAGCGGTGCAAGGATTGGTATTGGTTCCTGTGTCTTGACAGGCGATTTTATGGCACTATATATACCACAGAAATAAAAATAGATTACAAGGAGCATATCTTATGAATCCAGATGATTTACAAGAAACGCCACAACAGGCCATTGCAAAATACACTACTGACTTTACCAAGTTGGCTGCAGATGGAAAATTAGACCCTGTGATTGGGCGTGATGAAGAAATTCGCCGTACGATTCAAGTGCTAAGTCGTCGTACAAAAAACAACCCTGTGCTGATTGGTAATCCGGGGGTTGGTAAAACTGCAATCGTAGAAGGATTGGCAACACGTATTATTTCTGGTGATGTGCCGGAAAACTTGCTGAACAAGCAGTTGTTGTCTCTGGATATGGGTGCGTTGATGGCAGGTGCATCATATCGTGGACAATTCGAAGGTCGCTTGAAAGCAATATTAAAAGCAGTCAAAGACGCAGATGGTAAAATCATCTTGTTTATTGACGAATTACACACACTGGTTGGTGCAGGCAAGGGCGAAGGCAGTATGGATGCCGCGAACCTGTTAAAGCCAATGTTGGCACGTGGTGAACTGCATTGTTTAGGTGCGACAACTTTGGATGAATATCGCCAATATATTGAAAAAGACCCTGCATTGGCGCGTCGTTTTCAACCTGTATATGTAGATGAACCAACAGTTGACGATACTATTTCAATCCTGCGCGGTTTAAAAGAAAAATACGAAGGGCATCATGGTGTTCGTATTGCAGA
>JBKSMR010000008.1:0-15044 GCA_046881895.1 Alphaproteobacteria bacterium | reverse complement strand
GCAATAAATATTGGTGCGTCATTGGCGGCGATAAAAAAACGTGTTTTGCTGATTGATTTGGATCAACAGGGAAATGCTGGGACTGGACTGGGATTTGAACGTGCGTCGCATCGTCAAAGTGTTTATGGCGTTATTATGGGTACGGCAAATATTGCTGATAACATACTGTCAACAGCTGTGCCAAATTTGCATTTGTTGCCATCTTCACAGGCGTTGGCGGGTGCGGATATTGACTTGGTTGATATGGAAAATCGTGAATTTCGTCTGCGTGATGCGTTGCAACCTATTTTACCTTATTATGATTATATATTGTTGGATTGTCCGCCTGCACTGGGTTTTTTGACGATAAACGCATTGACGGCTGCAAACAGTGTGTTAATACCGTTGCAATGTGAATTCTTTGCGTTGGAAGGTGTTCAGCAACTGACAGATACGATTTCTGTTGTCAAAGAAAAATGGAATCCAGAATTAGATGTTTTGGGTGTTTTGCTGACTATGTACGAACGCAGATATAATGTTACGCGTGCGGTTGATGATGATGTGCGTGCCGCGTTCGGTGACAAGGTTTTTAAAACTGTTGTTCCGCGTAACGTACGTGTGTCAGAGGCACCAAGTCACGGCAAACCTGCATTGTTCTATGATTTTAATTCAACTGGCGCCCAGGCGTATTTACGCGTCGCGACCGAGGTTGTACAACGTATCGAAGGAGATTTAGATGGCGAATAAATTTGGTTTAGGACGTGGTTTGGCAGATTTAAGTGCGGCACGTGGCACGATTCCTGATATTTCGTTGCTGACACCGACAGAACGCGTTGTTGTTAAACAAGTGCCTTTGGTTCAGATTGGCGCAAACCCAGATCAGCCGCGTAAAACATTTACGGAAAGTGAATTGTCTGATTTGGCCGCATCTATCAAGGAAAAAGGCGTTTTGCAACCAATTCTATTGCGTAGCGTATCAAATCGTCCTTATTTGTATGAAATTGTTGCTGGCGAACGTCGTTATCGTGCATCAAAGTTAGCAGGTCTTAGCGAGATTCCGGCTCTTATAAAGACAATGGATGATTCTAATGCAATGGAAATTGCGTTGATTGAAAATGTTCAGCGTGAAAATCTGAATCCAATAGAAGAAGCGAATGCGTACAAGAACTTGATGGAATGCTGTGATTATGAACTGCCAGATGTTTCCCGTTTGATTGGCAAATCAGAAAGTTATATTCGCAATATGCTGCGTCTGTCATCTTTGCCTGATTCTGTGAAAAATTTGGTAGAACAGGGCGAACTGTCTGCATCGCATGCACGTACAATTGCTGTTGCAGAAAATCCGGAAGATTTGGCACATAAAATTATTGCAGAACGTCTGTCGGTTGCAGATACCGGTCGTTTGGTAAAAAATGGTCCTCGTTCATCTATGTCTAAAAAACACACAAACAATACAATTGACGATAAAACCCTTCGTGATATCGAAAAGAATTTGTCGTCTGTATTAAAAGTTCCAGCAAAAATATCCGAACGTCGTGGCGGGTCAGGGCAGATAATATTATCTTTTGCGACAAGAACACAGTTGTTTGAATTGGTTGAAAAAATAACAAAATAAAAGTGTTAAAAAAGGCCGGCAAATGCCGGCTTTTTTTGTAGTAAACGCGAATATAATAAATTATTAAAAAAACACCGGTATTTGCCGGTGTTTTTGTGCTATTTTGTAAATATTTTTTTTGTATTAATTAAAATTTGGCGAATTTCTTCAAATTGTGCGTTTTTTATCAAATCGCGTTTTATATCTGCCAGTGGTCGCGGTGTTCCGTCTGGATTTCTCCATTTTGTGTGGATTTTGCGTCCAGAATTTTCGCCCAACGTAACATAACCCATTGTATCAAATGCCATCAGCATATGTCCGTCATTTGTAACGAAACTAAATTGCGGGTATTCTATTTGTTTTGCGTTTGATAGGTTTGCAGCACGCCCACCGTTGAACAATTGTGCATTCGTAGATGTTTGCAGTAAAACAGACAGGTTATTTATTACAATTACAGGGATGGGGCCAGAATTTCCAGACATCATATCAAAAAATTCTAGCTTTAAATCTTTGTCTTGTTTTAAGGTTTCTATAAATTGATTCATAATATCTGTTTGGTCATTAAATCCTGATATATGTACCGGTATTTTTGTGTTTTTTAATTTCGCCAGTTCACGAATAATTTCATGGTTATTTTCGATTGCGTTTTTATGATATGTGTCCATGGACAGGGATATTTGGAACAAAGACAGGCCTTGTTGATATTGTTGTGCTAATTGTTCAATATCGTTGATAATTTGCTGTTTTAGTTTTGTTCGCACCCATGCACCATTTGTTTTTATGTCCAGTCTTGCACCAGAATCCATTATATGTTTCATAATATTTGGCACATAGTTTTTTGGGCCAAATTTATAAGATGCCATTATTTCACCACCTGTCAGAACGACAGATTTATCAAAGCGTGGGTCGTTATTTGCCTGATTTATATAGTGTTTAATAATTATTTCTGGTATAAATTCGCGTGGTCTGTCTGGGCCGGCACTTTCGCAACAGTGTGGGCAGTTATACCAACACCAATGCGTTGTTTTGAATACCATTGCATATTTTGCATTGCGTACAAATCCGCCAATTGGCAGAAATCGGTCCGAGATATTATTAAAAACATTTTCAATTTTTGACATAGTGTTATTTTATAATACAAAAACACACTTTGTCAATAATAAAAGTCAACAAAAAAACACCCCAAACGGGGTGTTAAATTTCACACCAACTGAATTATTTTACAGTTGTTGTTGCATTACGGTTCATTTTCCAGACTTTTTCGCCTGTACCTTGAACTAATGGGCGTTCTTTACCATAAGAGATAGTAGAGATACGTTTTGCGTCGATGCCATCATTTACGATAACAGTTTTTGCTGCGTTTGCACGACGTGCACCCAATGCCAAGTTGTATTCTGTTGAACCACGTTCGTCGCAGTTACCAGCGATTTGGATTTTGACATCTTCGTGGTTTTTCATATATAATGCCTGACCCAACAAGTTGTTTTTAGCTTCTTTTGTAATTTCAGCAGAGTTGAAATCAAAGAATACACGCTGATTGTTCAGGTCTGCAGGTTCTACGATGCTGCCACCGCATGCAGCCAACAAGCCTGCAACGCCAGCTAATAAAGCAAAATTTTTAATTTTCATGAAAATACTCCCTTGAGTTTTTGTTGCTCGTGTTATATTTTATAATAAAATGTTAAAAAAATCAAGGGAAAACAAAATGTCTTGTGACGCGCTGCGCGATCTTGTCTTATCTGGCGTTTTGTGGGAAATATCAGAAAACCCCACGGTTACACCGGTTAATACGCCTGTGGTTGCGTGTAGTGCATCTGTGGCGGTTCCCAGGGCACAAAATACGATTGTTCCACCAATTGCACCTGTTCAGACAATGTCGTTGGATACGGTGCGTTCAATGGCAATGCGTCCAACAGATATAGAAAGTTTAAATCGCATGATTGGCGAATTTAATCATCCATTGAAAAATGCAGCGACAAATACGGTTCTGCCACACGCAGGGCAGGGTAAGATGCTGATTTTGACAGATATGCCTAGTTCTGATGATGACGAAACAGGCGTTGCGTTAAGTGGCGCGTCTGGTGATTTGATGGACAAGATGCTTGCTGCAATCGGGTTGTCGCGTGATGATGTTTCTATTGTGCCTATGTTATTCTGGCGTACACCTGGTGGGCGTTCCCCGTCAGTCCAAGAATTAGAGTTGGCACGTCCATTTGTTGACAGGGCGATAGAACTGATTGCACCGCGCGTTATTTTGTCGCTTGGTACGTTGCCTGCATTAGAATACGCACAGGTTAATTTAGCAAAATCTCATGGTGTGCCTGTTGAAATGGAAAATGGCGCGATATTTGTACCTATTTTTCATCCAAATTATTTGATGTTAAAACCAGCTGCCAAGCGTGATGTTTGGACAGCACTACAAAATGTGCAAAATATCTTGAAAAACGCGTAATTTTTGTTAATAATTCCGTTATATTTAACAAAGGAGCCGAACATTAAAAGCGCATTTAATCGTGATAACCGTCGTGATATGGGACCACGTATGAATAATCGTATAACCGCCAAAACTGTACAGGTAATCAGTGCAGATGGTCAGAATTTGGGCGTTATGCCAATTGCCCAGGCATTGCAAATTGCGTCAGATGATGGTCTGGATTTGGTTGAAATGAACGCAAATGCACCAGTGCCAATTGTAAAAATATTGGATTATGGCAAGTTCAAGTATGAACAGAAAAAGCGTGCGTCAGAAGCAAAGAAAAACCAAAAAACAACAGGAATGAAGGATGTTTGGGTAAAGCCTTTTATTGAAGAAAATGATTTAAAGGTCAAAATGAAAAAGATATTTGAATTTTTGGCCGATGGCAACAAGGTCAAAGTTTCTGTTATGACACGTGGTGATAAAAGGGTTTTGGGACGTGGCAAAGATGCAATCCCAGAATTATTTGCACGTATAATGGAATTAGTTGGCGACAAGGGCACAATGGAATCTAAGTCAAAACCAGATGAACGTACCAAATCCATTGTAATTGCACCAGCAAGATAAAAAAACCGGTATTTACCGGTTTTTTTATGCAAGTTCTTTTATTTTTTTTGTTTTTGCATCATATACTTTCGGTTTACCTTCATATCGTAATGCACGATGATGTTTTGGTATTAAATATTCTGGAATTGGTGATGCACGTCCCATTCTGACCTTGTCATCAAGTGCAATTTGAATCGGGGTTTTACGATAGAAGTGCCATTCGCCGTCTGCCTCAATCGGGCGATTGTATGACCCCTGGAACAATACCAATTGTTTTTGTTTTGGTAATGTCATTAAATCCATCGGGCTGTATAGGTCTTCTTCCTTTTCGACCTCTATATCTTTGCCATCTGGACCTTTTTCTTTCTTTTTTACTTTTTTCTTGCCAATCATACGCGTAAATCTTTCTGCTGTTGCATAGTCATTAACACGCATTACAACCTTGGCCGCAGTATTAGCGATAATTGTTTCAGCGGCTTTGTCGCCATATTTTTCTGCAATCTGGCTGATATCCTGACCGACAATCAGATATGAAACTTTTTGACCACGACCAACTGCAGGGCCACGGATAACAGCTTCTAACTTATTCATCGTTGGCATTTCATCCAATACGAACAGGGCAGGGTATGGCCCCAGTTTTTGCCCGTGGTTCATTTTTTCTGGTGGGTTTGCAATCAAAAAGTTTGATAGCAATTCAATAAACATACTGGTAATTGCACTAAATGCGGGTGCGTCTGCAATATTCATAGATAGGTAAATAGATATTGGTTTGACTTTGCCGTCTGTTGGATCGACCATACCGCGAACATCACTGAAGTGAATGTCAGAATGGCGTGTATGTTTGTTTACAGCAGGATGACGGAAGATGTTTAATCCAGTGTTCATTGTTGATATAATAGAACCGCGTTCCTTGTCAGGTGTGTTCGCAAGGTTTATCAGTGCGGAAATTGCGTCGCTGTCATAAGAGTACAAGCGTGCTTCGTTAACTGCTTCGGTTAAAAAGTCCTTCATTGGATCTGCCATCATAACCATCTGGTCACCCTGACGTTTGCGTTCTTCCAGTTCGTTTGCGGCCTTGATTTGACCTTCGACATACCATGCCAAGAACATAGGTATTGACGCTTCGCCACCATGCCATTCTTGTGGTAGACCACCCCAAGTTCCAACATGAACATAGTTGTTTATATTTAATTCGCCACGTTGCAGTAATGATATTGCAGCATACGCATTTGGGTCAGATGTCATTGTCATGTAATAGTCCATCAAAACAGCAGCATCCTGTTCGTCGAAAGTTCCATTTTTAAGTCTGTGATAAAAATAGTCATTCGCTTTGGCACGTTCTGCTTTGGACACGATAAAGTTAATGAATCCGGTTAGGGCAGCGCGTGCGGTGTTTGACCAGTGTGGGTCTTTGATGTTTTCTTCAATAATAGAATTAACAACAACCTGAATATATGTACTACGTTCTTCGGCAGATACAGGCAGATTTTCAGGCGATAAAGGATTCCATGCTGGGTAATAAATACCTTTCTCTGGTTCGTCTGGTGCTGCCCAGTTCATAATAAATACGGGTCCCACAGTTGCACGATACGCAGATGTTTTTTCATCCAGTTCAGGTTTTGGGTCGTTTATAATCATTGAAACATCATTACAATCCAAGATTGTTGGTATAACAACACCCTGTGTCTTACCAACACCAGCAGGTGCCAATAGCAATGCAGACAAGCATTCGTCCAGCATCAGTGGAGCATTTTTGCCTTTGTTTTTAAAGTATCCCAACACCATCATAAAGCCTTTGAATAACCCTTCAGAGTTTTTATAGTTTTGCGACATTTTTTTTATGTCGTTGACAGTTGCCTTACGTGATGATTTTTCGTCGAATTTATCTTTGGAATGTGGGTTGAATTCATCTGTCATTGTTGCGTCAGCTAAAAAGAAGTAACCAACAATTGGTAACAGTGGTGTTATACATGCAATATCAGGGTATGATACGACACGACCCAACCATGCAGGAATTTGTGCCAATACGGACATACCAAAAGATGATATCATTTGGTTAAGATAGATTGTAATCCAGTGATTTGTAGCGGGTGACCAGCCATATCTCCAAATGTGTTCTATTGGAAAAGAAAGAGCAAACATCAGTGCTGCAATCAGCCAGATTATAACAGTCCACCGAATTGACCAAAACTCACGCGCAAGTGGGGTCTGTTCGTGTTCTTTATATTTTTTGGAATCGAAAATACCGATTCCTTTTCCTTTGCCGGATGCCGATAAAAAGTTGAATTTAATTGCCATAGTGCTAATATTATATCAGAAAAAACAAAAATAAAAAATCAGGAAATGCAAAAAGATGAAAAATATTCCAAGAATTTTTGTCGGTGAAAATATTGATTGCGGTATGGTAATACCTGTTGATCATAGTGTTTCGCATTATTTGACTCGTGTTATGCGAACAAAAGATTGTTTGGTGTTTGGAAATGGTAACGAATATAACGCTGTGTTGTCTGATGATGGTAAGGTTTTGACAATTGGTACACAAACCACGCATTTAGATCCGTCAAATAATATCAGATTATTGTTTGCACCGATTAAACGGACGGATGATTTGTTGAATATGGCAACGCAAATGGGTGTTGCAGAATTTTTGCCCGTAATAACAGCGCGAACAAACGCAAATCATATAAATTGGGAACGTATGCAAAAAATTGTTATTGAGGCATCCGAGCAGTCTAATCGCAACAGTGTGCCGAAAATATTATCACCTATAAAATTTTCAGAACTTGATTTGTCTGATATTGTATTTGCAGATGAACGTGCCGCGTACGGAAAAGAAATGGATGTCGTGAAAGATAATATAAATGCGGTATTGGTTGGTCCCGAAGGTGGTTTTTCAGAAGAAGAATTTAATGCGCTGGATAATGCGGGTGCACGTGGCATATCGTTAGGCAAAACGATACTTCGTGCAGAGCTTGCTGCATCCATCGCAATTGCCAAGGTGGTGAAATAATGGGAATTCGTATTGCAAAAGTTATTGCTGATTCTGGGGTTGCTTCACGTCGTCAGGCCGAAGAAATGATTAAAAATGGTTTGGTTCGCGTGAATGGTGTTGTTATAGACTCTCCGGTGTTTTTTGCAGAAGAAGATGATGTGATAGAGGTGCGTGGTAAAAAAATAACCCAGCGAAATGAAACGCAAGTTTTTATGTACCATAAACCCATAAATACAATGACTACTACCTCAGATCCCCAAGGTCGTCGCACTATATATGATTGTCTGCCATCAGAATACAGAAATTTAAAGTATGTTGGGCGTCTTGATTTTAAAACGACGGGTTTGTTATTGCTGACCAATGATGGCGAATTTGCAAGACGTATGACATTACCATCTTCCAAGATTCCGCGTGTGTATATTGCAACTGTGTCAAATCGTGATTTTTCTGGACTTGATGCGGCACGTAGTGGGATTACGGTTGATGGTGTGCAATATTCGCCAATGAAAATAGATTGTATTGGTGGTTCTAATTTGCGTGTTGAAATTTGTGAGGGTAAAAAGAATGAAGTCAGAATTGTTCTTGCCGCATGCGGTTGTCCTGTGCATAAATTACATCGTGTTTCTTTTGGGAATATAAAACTAAAAAAGCTGCCTGTTGGAAAAATCGAACGTGTTCAACAGAAAACAATTGACGAACTATTAAAATCTCTTTAATATTCCATAAAAAGGAAGGGAGATTTACAATGAAAAAAACACCTGTAAAAAACACCAAGAAAAACACGAAAGCCATAAAAACTGTGGCCAAGGTTCGTCCTGTGGCAACAAAGCCAACTGTTAAAACAGAAAAAACAAAACCATGTTTTAATCCTTGGTCTGTGTCAATTTATGTTTATTGGTTCATAATTTTATTTTTTATTGCGGCAACATTTTATATCTTGGGTCGCAGTCATAACGCACAACCAAATGTTACAAATATTGAAATTACCGAAGAAGTATTATTACAGGCTGGTGATTATTTGGAAAGCGGCAAGGTAAAATTAGCTGGCGGAAATATTGAAGATGCAATTGCAGATTTGACTGCTGCGATTGAAACAGGTGTTGCATCTGTTGATACATATGTCTTGCGTGGCGAAGCTTATATGCAGTCTGGTGACTATGCGAATGCAATGGCTGATTATAACACCGCATTGGTAAAAGATCCTGCAAGTTCTGTTGCATATTATGATCGTTATCTGTTGAATACCAGACTTGAAGATTATGCATCTGCAATGAACGATATTAACAATGCACTGGCTGCAAATGCGACAAACCCAAGTGCCGCATTACAAATGCGTGATTTATATGCAAAACGCGGTCGTTTGAATTTGTGGAAGAAAAATTGGGAGGGTGCAATTGCAGACTTTACAAATTCTTTGGCACGCCCAGAAGGTATTGTTGATCCAGTTGTATATGCAGAACGTGCCGAGGCATATACCGCATTGGGTAAATATGCAGACGCTGTAAATGATTATTCTTCTGCAGTACGTGTCATTTCTGAACAAATTCAGGCTGCTGCATCTATGGAAGAACGCGAATCTATGTCTAATAAAGCGATGGGGTATTTTGAAAAATCTGCTGCTTTGAATTTACAATTGGGTAACAAAGATGCTGCACGTAATGATTTAGAATCTGCACATTCAATCGCAGTTGTGTTGGGTGATACTGATACTGCTGACAGATTGAAAGCGTTGATTGTGGAATTGGATGCTGTTACGCAGTAGTTTATATCTGTAATAAAAACGCCCGTTTGGGCGTTTTTTTATTCTTGGATAAATCCACCGGATTGCATTTTCCACAATTTGGAATATATTTTTTTATTTCGTAATAGTTGTTCATGTGTACCACTTTCAACAATTTTTCCATGGTCCAGAACAATTATTCTGTCCATGTTTTTCAATGTTGATAATCTGTGTGCAATAACAAGTGTTGTGCGATTTTTTGACAGTCGCATAAAAGACTTTTGGATTGCGTTTTCTGTCTCAGAATCCAGCGCTGCTGTCGCTTCGTCCAAAATCAAGATAGGGCTGTCTTTTAAAAATGCACGTGCAATCGCGATTCTTTGACGCTGGCCGCCAGACAGTTTAATTCCGCGGTCGCCAACCAGTGTATTGTATCCATCATTTGCATTGCGAATAAATGTGTGTGCAGATGCTTTTTTTGCTGCAGATATAATTTCTTGTTCTGATGCGTTGGGACGTCCATACGCAATGTTTTCACGCAATGTACGGTTAAACATAGTTGAATCTTGGGGAATAAAGGCGATGTTTTGGCGTAATGAATCTTGGGTTACGTGTTTGATGTCTTGTCCACCGATAGATATCTGCCCACTTGTTGGGTCGTACATACGCATAATCAGGTTTACCAGTGTGGTTTTGCCAGCACCACTAAGTCCGACTAAGCCGACTTTTTCGCCAGATTTTATGTGCAAATTAAAATCTTTCAAAACGAATTTTTTGTTATATTTGAATGATAGTTTTCTTATGTCTATGTCTGCGTCTTTTATTTTCAATTTTGGTGCGTTTTCATCATCTTGAACAGATATCGGTTTAACAAGTGTGTTGTATGAGCCGACCGCGTTTCCCAATTTGTTTGTAAAATACTTCATTGTGAAAACCAAGTTAAATGCAATATTGCTGATTGCACCATATATTGCCAACGCAAAAGATACTTCTGCGACTGTTGATTGGCCAATACTGTACATATAACCTGCCAGAATAATAAATATCGTAAAGCAAATTGTATCCATCATCAAGTTTCCTGGTGCCCAGAAAAAACGTGACCAAAAGTGCTGTGTGCGTGCGGCCATTTGATATTTATCACGAATTGGTTCTGCAAATTTTTGTTCGAATGCACTGCGTGCAAAAGATTTTACCACAGGAAAATTAGATAATGCATCCAACAAGCGGCCTTGTAATGTATTTAATGATGCTGCTGCATTTGCAGCTGTTTTTAGTGATTTTTTCATTGTAAATACACCCCAAATTATGCGGAACGCCACAGCAAATGTTATAACTAACAAATATTGCCATCCAATTGCCAACAGACCAGATGCAGATATGAAAAAAGCAGCTATTACACCAATTGCGGTGCCGAAAATCAGTTCAATTGTTTCATAGAAAGATTCTGCGACTTGATGTATTTGGCTGGAAATTTTTCCAGGCATTGTTGCAGTATAGTAGTCTAGGCTTTGTTTGAATACATAATCGTATAAATCGGACGATATTTTATTGTACGATTTATATTTAATTATGCTGTCAAAAACAAACCAACGTAGAATAGATGCACCCCATTGTAGGCCACGTAATATGAAATATATAATTGCAACATTCAGGACTGCTTTGAATGCCATGTTTGCTGGATTTGATTCAATTGCATTTACCGTTTCACTTAAAACGAATGCTGGCAATAAATTCGTTCCCAAAATGTCAATTATTGCCAATACGGAATATACCAGTGACATTGCGCCACAATAACGCCAAAAATTTTTAATATAAAATTTAAAAACACTTGAAGGGAATTGCATAACGACCTCTTTAAATTGCCAGCTATGATTATATCACAAAAAAGCCAGTTTTTATACGGATTTTATTTGCAAACCAGTAAATATGTTCTATAATTCGCACGGCGAAGATGAAATTGTTCTTTTGTGTGCCTGTTCCAGGGTACAGAAACGAATGATTTTTCTTCGCAAAGATGAAACAAAAAATATGGAGAAAATAAATGGTATTTGGCTTATTTAAAAAAGACGCTAAATTAAATAATCCTGTTGCAGTTGAAATCAAATATGGTGATGAAACACTGCGTTTGGAAACAGGTCGTATGGCGAAACAGGCAAATGGTTCTGTTTTGGCAACAATGGGTGAAACAATGGTTTTGGCAACTGTATGTGCTGAAAAAGCAGCGGTTGAAGGTCAAGATTTCTTTCCATTGACTGTTGATTATCAAGAAAAATTTGCATCAGCTGGTCGTATCCCAGGTTCGCGCGACAGACGCGAAGGCAAGGCATCAACAGCAGAAACATTAACTGCGCGTTTGATTGACCGACCAATTCGTCCTTTGTTCCCAGAAACATTCAAGAACAAAGTTCAAATTATCGCTCAGGTATTTTCATATGACAAAAAGAATCAGCCTGACATCTTGGCGATGATTGCTTCGTCTGCCGCATTGGCATTAAGTGGTGTTCCTTTCCAAGGGCCAATTGGTGCTGCTCGTGTTGGTTATGCAGATGGTAAATATATCTTGAACCCTTCTAAGAAAGCAGTTGAAGAATCTGAAATGGATTTGGTTGTTGCTGCAACAAAAGACGGCGTATTGATGGTTGAATCAGAAATTGGCGAATTGGACGAAGCAACTGTATTGGGTGCTGTTAAATTCGGTTTTGATGCCCAACAAGCTGTTATCGCTGCTATCAACGAATTGGCAGAAAAAGCCGGTAAAGAACGTTGGGAAACACCTGAAAAAACAGCTGAACAAATCACAATGGAAGAAAACTTTGAAAGCTTTGCTGGCGATATCGAAGACGCATTGAAAATCAAAGAAAAGTTGGTTCGTTTGGAAACATTGGCATCTATTCATACTGCTGCCAAGGCACGTATTGCAGAATTGTTCCCAGAATCAACGCGTGCAACGTCAACATTGGAATCTTGGGCAGACGAAATTATTGAAAATCTGACAGCACGTATTATGCGTGGCAATATCTTGGCTGGAAAACCACGTATTGACGGTCGTGATAATAAAACAGTTCGTCCAATTGAAATTGAATTGGGTGTTCTGCCACGTGCACACGGTTCTGCATTGTTTACACGTGGTGAAACACAGGCATTGGTATCATTGACATTGGGTGGTGGCAAAGATGCATTACCAATTGAATCTTTGGATGGTGCCGAAGAACGTGACTTTATTTTGAATTATAACTTCCCAGGTTATTCTGTTGGCGAAGCCAAGGGTTTGAAATCCCCAGGCCGTCGTGAAATTGGTCACGGTAACTTGGCATGGCGCGCGGTTCATCCAATGGTACCAAGTCGCAGCGAATTTGATTATGTAATTCGTATTGTTTCTGACATTTTGGAATCAAACGGTTCATCATCAATGGCAACAACATGTGGTGCGACATTGGCAATGATGGACGGTGGTGTTCCAATGAAACGCCCAGTTGCAGGTATCGCAATGGGTCTGATTAAAGAAGGCGATGATTACGCAATTCTGACAGACATTTTGGGCGACGAAGACCACTTGGGCGATATGGACTTTAAGGTAACAGGTACAGACCAAGGTGTCACAGCCCTGCAAATGGATATTAAAATTACATCTATCACATTTGAAATTATGGAACGTGCATTGGCCCAGGCAAAAGATGGTCGTATGCATATCTTGGGCAAGATTGAAAAGGCAATTAAAAAGCCACGCACAAGTGTATCTGAATATGCACCACAATTGTACACTATGAAAATCCATCCAGACAAGGTTCGTGATGTTATCGGCAAGGGCGGCAGTGTTATCCAGGCCTTGGTTCGTGAAACAAACACAATCATAGATTTGGAAGATGATGGTACTGTAAAGATTATGGCGTCTGCCAAAGAAGATGCAGATGCTGCAATCGCACGTATCAAAGAAATCGTTGCAGAACCAGAAGTTGGTCAAATCTATAAAGGTACTGTATCTGGTATGAAAGACTTTGGTCTGTTTGTAAAAATTATGAACGGATTCGAAGCCATGGTTCATATTTCTGAAATCACAGGTGAACGTATCGCAAAAATCGAAGATACAAAAATCAAAGAAGGCGATACAGTTTACGTTCGTTTTATGGGTGCCGATAAACGTGGCAAAACACGTATGTCTATGGTTGGAATCGACCAGAAAACAGGCGAAGAAATCAAGAAATAAGGACGTATAAATGACACCAGAACAATTGAAATGGACAGACAAACAATGGGCAACCTATTTGGGTTGCCCAGTCCAAGAAATTCCAAGCATTCGGGCATATGTGCTTGAAAACTTTTTTCCTGTTATTGAACAGAATAATGCCACCAAAGAATATAATTTTCTTGTGACAAAAATGTCAACGTCTATGGCAGGCACCAAAAGGGTTATGCCCATGATTTCTGACAAGAAAGTATTTTCTGATTTTGAATCTGCCAGAACGCGTGCGAATAACGAAGTAATACCAAAATTAGAACTGACGAAATTTTGGTCTGACGCATATAATATTCCACAACGTGCGTTACAAATGTTGCATATAAGGGAGAGATAATATGGATATGGAAGCACTGATGGCACAGGCAGCCGAATTGCAAAACAAAGTTGCTGCTGCCCAGGAAAAATTGGCACAGACAAATGTCAAAGGTATTGCAGGCAATGGTGCATGCATTATTGATATGACAGGGAAATATGATGTGCAAAAAGTTACAATTCATCCATCTGTTTTAACACAAGGTGCAGATGCTGTATCCGCGGTTGTGTTGGCTGCAATCAAAGATGCCAAAGAAAAAGCAGATGTTTTAATTGACAAGGTTATGGGCGAAGCAACGGCTGGTATGCCAATGCCACAATAAAAACATTGACCATTAAAAAATCCCCCAAACGGGGGATTTTTTATTTGTTTGGAATAATTTTAATTTCAACACGTCTGTTCTTTTCACGACCTGCTGCTGTATCGTTGCTGGCAATTGGGTTGGAATATCCCATTCCCATAACTTCAAATCGATTTGATTTTACACCTTGACCCTGCAGATATGCTGCGACTGATTCTGCACGCATTTTTGACAAGTTCAGATTGTATTCTGCACTGCCTGTATTGTCTGTGTGGCCAGATACCAATACTGTTGAATTGTCGTACTTATTTAAAACCTTGGCTACCGAGTTTAACACAGGATAGAAAGATGCGTTTATGTCAGCAGAATCTGTTTTGAAAGTGATATTACCTGGCATAATCAGACGAATGTTGTCATCAGATTCAACCACTTGAACGCCCGTTGATACCAGTTCTGCACGCAATTCTGCAGCCTGGGCATCCAGATAGTATCCAACGCCACCGCCAACTGCGGCACCGGCCAGTCCACCAATCAGTGCGGCTTCGCTGCTGCGGGTACTGCCAACCAATGCACCTGTTGCTGCACCAATTGCGGTACCCCATGTTGCTTTGGATGTTTGCGTTTGGCCTGTGTATGGATTTACAGTAGTGCATGCAGATACCAGTGATAAAATTGCACATAAAGATACAAATTTTTTCATATTTCCCCCTTTTTTGTTTATTGTTTTATTGCGATATAGGTATTTTAAATCATGTTATAAAAAAACACAAAAATAAAAAAGTGCTAAAAAGCACTTTTTTATCTGGATTTTTGTTGTGTGAATTTAATGGTTTTGATTGTATCTGTTTTGATAGAATCGTTTGATATGTTTTTTAATGTGTTTTTA
>JBKSMR010000007.1:0-32636 GCA_046881895.1 Alphaproteobacteria bacterium | reverse complement strand
TGATGCGGTGGGCGAAAACGTTTAATTTACGAAAAAAAACTAAAATGACTGTGGATGGGAATTTTGTTTAATGGCGTTCTTGCAAGTTGTGAAAATAATTGCTATTATTTGCCTGATAAAGGATTTTAATTATGCAAAATGAGTTGTTACAAGAACTAGAAGCACGTGGCTTTATAAATCAGGCATCAAATATGGATGCGTTAAATGATGCATTGAATGCTGGAAAAATTACCGCGTATTGGGGAACTGATCCGACCGGTGATTCACTGCATGTCGGACATTTGGCGTCTTTGATGCTGATGCGTTGGTTCCAAAAGTTTGGACATCGTCCAATTACATTGGTCGGTGGGGCAACTGGTCGTATTGGTGACCCATCCGGTCGTGACAAGGGACGCCCAATGATGACAGATGAACAGATTGAAAAAAACTGTGCGGGATTGCGTAAATCTATTTCTAAATTTATCAACTTTGAAGATAATCAGGCAATTATGGTTGATAACTATGATTGGATGAAAAATTACAGCCATTTGGATTTCTTGCGTGATTTCGGAACTGATTTTACTGTGCCACGTATGTTGTCAATGGAATCTGTAAAGCGTCGATTGGATAATGGTATGACGTTCTTGGAATTTAATTATATGACTTTCCAGGCGGTTGATTTCTTGGAACTGTATAAAAAGCATAATTGTATCTTGCAATTCTGTGGTGCAGACCAGTGGGGTAATTCAATCATGGGAATAGAACTGGTTCGTAAAAAGCTGGGCAAGGAAGTATTTGTGCTTTCAACATCCCTGATTACAGATGCAAATGGTAACAAAATTGGAAAGTCTGCTGGGAACGCTGTTTGGGTGAATGAAGATAAAACATCGCCATATGAATATTATCAGTATTTCCGCAATACACCAGATGACTTGGTTGAAAAATTCTTGAAAATATTCACAGAAATCCCACTGGACGAGATTGCAAGATTGTCTGCGTTACAGGGTGCAGAAATAAATCAGGCAAAAAAAGTCTTGGCATTTGCTGCAACAGAAATTGCACATGGGCGTGATGCTGCGGTGGCGGCTGAAAATGCCTCGTCTGCATTGTTTGGTGGTGGTGCAGATATGTCAAATGTGCCAAGTGTTGAAATTGAAATGAATGCCGATATGTCAATCTTGGATTTCTTGGTCGTAACAGGATTGTTCACATCTAAATCCGAAGCCAGACGTATGGTCGAGTAGGGCGGTATCCAAATAGATGGAAATAAAATCGCAGACATTAAGTATGTCGTTCGTGTGGCCGATGAATTTATGGTGCAAAAAGGCAAAAAGACTTTCTTGAAAGTTAGCGTAAAGTAATATAAAAAACAGGGCGTTGCCCTGTTTTTTTATATGTTTAGATATTGAATTGTTGTGTCCATATAATCCCAACATGCTTCGATTGTTTCATCACTTGGGAAATTGTGTGGGCTGTTTTCTTTGACTAAATATTCATAGGCTTGGAATGGGTTGTCAAAGAATTTGACGGTGATGTTGTCTGGTGCCAATTTTTTGTTTAATGATGCAGCTGTTTTTTCACTAAAATTGCATATGTTGATAAATTCAATTTTGATTTCCATATTCTCCAGTGTGGCTACAAAAATTTCTTTTAATCTTTTTGCAAGCGTTTCGATAATAGATGCAGGTGTGTCGATGCCAGCCAAATAGACCTTGTCTGTTTCTTTGTTAAATGCCAAACAGAACGAATAATCTTTGTTTTTTTCTTGTACTAAGATTGGTGTGTTAAGTGGATATAAATAGCCTTCGCACAGCAAGTGGCCCAGTATATAAAATGATGATATCGGGTTGATTGGTCTTTGATAGATTGTTTGGTTTGTCATTGTTTCCCTCTTTGTAATGTTTTACATTATATCATTTTTATACACTAATTGCAATGTTGATGACTTTTTGATAGAATAATAGTATGCGTTTTATATTTGTATTTTTAGCGTTTTTCATGTGTGTCGGGCATAATTCCCATGCCGCTAGCGAATTGTCGCAAATAAATGCACAAATAAAGCAAACCGAACAGCAAAATAAAAAGTTGGAACAACAGGTTAAAACATCTGATAGAGAAATATCCAAGACAAAAAAAGAACTGGTGCGCGCCGCAGATAAGGTTAGTAATCTGGAAGATAAACGCAGCCAAATGGCTAAGAAAATCGCAGAACTGGATTCGCAACTGGAAAAAATGACGCGTGATATGGAAAAGAATTTGTCACTGGTATCCGATTCCGCCGCCAGTATTTTGTTTGTTGCGTCGCATCCTAATTTTGATACAGAAAATATGCGTGATTATGTGCTGATGTCGGCAGTATTATCGGGTGCTGCTGATGCATTAGATGAACAGATTGACACAGCTAAACAACAAATCAAAGATATAGAAAAATTGCGAGATGAACGTGCAAATGAAAAAGAAAAGTTGGATAAAACTGCTAAAAAATACAATCGTGAAAAAACAGAACTAGATAAACTGCTTAAAACGCGCAGTGCTCAAAATGAAAAATTAAAAAATCAGCAAACTGCATTGCAAAAAAAGTTAAAAGAATTATCTGCACGTGCAAAAAGTATTTCTGAATTGTCTGCTGGTGTCGGCAGTTCTGAAATGTCTGATGATGCACGCTTTTCAAAGCGTAAGTTAAATTTGCCTGTGCGTGGTCGCATTGTTGTGCGTTTTGCCGAAAAGACAGCGTTGGGATTGAAATCAGATGGATGGCGTATTCGAACGCGTGGCGATGCATTGGTTATGGCACCGGCAGATGGCGTTGTAAAATTTGCGGATAGCTTTCGCGGCTTTGGTCGCGTCGTGATTATGTCGCATAAAAATGGCTATAATACGGTTATGACAAACCTGGGTAATATTGACGTTGCATTGGGACAGGAAGTCTTGGCTGGCGAACCTGTGGGACGCATGAATCCAAACAAACCAGAAATGTATCTGGAAGTACGTCGTGGTAACAGTGCCGTTGACCCTGCCAGATTGTTTATCGAGAAATAAAAAAATCCCCAAATTGGGGATTTATTATTTTGATTCAATCACAACCATTGCAGCACAATAATCGCCTTGGTCAGTAATAGACAAATGTATCGTTGCATTGCCACCAGATATTTCTTTTAATGCAGCCTTGGCCCCGCCAGCAATCAGCAATTCTGGACGGCCATTATCATTATGTACGACAGATACATCAGAAAACGCAATGTCGTCACCAAAGCCTGTGCCGATGGCTTTTAAAAATGCTTCGCGTGCAGCCCAGAAATTTGCCAAATGGCGTTCAGAATTTGCATTGTCATTATCTGCATATTCTAATTCTTTCTTGGTAAAAATGCGTTGCTTTTTAAATGCAGACCAATCTAAAAAACGGCCACATTCAACTAAATCTATTCCGATCCCAATAATCACTTTTTCCCCCTGTGTGGTGTTTGATGATATGGAATACTAGTAATATTTATCCGATTCGTGCAAGCATAAAATTCATATTCGTGCAAACCCACGATTTGCATGGTGTTTACTTGCCCCAATGTGTGTCAATAACGTATTCTGCAACCAGTGGAACAGACAATTTTATGACATTTTCCATAGCGTATTTTATTTGTTGTGCAAATTGGTCTGCATACGCAAAGTTACATTCAAATACCATTTCATCATGGACTTGCATAATCATACGGATTTTGTCTGAATTTGCTGCGATTATATTCTTGTCAATGTCAATCATTGCACGTCGCATTAGATCTGCTTCGAATCCTTGGATTGGTGCGTTGATTGCAGCACGTATCGCATATGCACGCATACGTGGGTTGCGAATTTCTGGTAACTCGATTTTTCGTCCCCATGGGGTATAAACACACCCGTTTTCCAATGCAAATTGCTTTGTGTGTTCAATATAATTCTTGACCTGTGGCAGGCCAGCCATGTATGAATCGATAATGTTTTGTGCGTGGCGACGATCAACCCCCAGTTGTGCCGCCAGACCAAATGATGAAATCCCATATATAATAGAAAAGTTTACAGTCTTGGCTGCACGACGCATCTCTTTTGGTACAGGTTTGTCTGCTGGGATGTTAAATATTTTGCGGGCTGTTTGTGCGTGAATGTCTTGACCGTTATTAAAAGTTTCTTTAAAGGTCGGTATGTTGGCGATGTCTGCCAGTAGACGCAACTGTATTTGGGAATAGTCGACAGATATTAAAACATTCCCAGGTGATGCGATAAAACAATGTCTTATTTCTTCGCCCAGTTCGGTTTTTATTGGAATATTTTGCAGGTTTGGATCGCGGCTGGATAGGCGGCCTGTATTGGTGCTGGTCTGTAAATAGGTGGTATGAATACGACCATCTGATTCAATTTGGTGCGGCAATGCATCTGCGTATGTTCCGGCCAGCTTTGCAATAGAACGCCAGTTTAGAATTTTTTCTATGATTGGATGCTCGTCAATTAAATCGTTTAATGTGTCTGCGTCTGTGGAACGCTTTTTATTTGCTGGCAATCCCAGTTCATCAAATAAAATTACACCCAGTTGTTTCGGACTGGCGATATTAAATTCGTGATTGGCCAGTTCCCATATTTCCGCTTCCAGCTTTTGTAACTGTTCGTGAAATATGCCAGACAGCTGGTTTAGTTTTGATTTATCTGCCATAACGCCGATTCGTTCCATTTTTAACAGCACTTTTAACAATGGCAAATCACAAGTTTCGTACAGTTCACGCAGTTTTTTATTTTGATTTAACTCTGGTCGCATTAAATTATACAGTGCATAACAAATACAGGCGTCTTCGGTTGCATAACGTGATGCGACGTCTATTGCCAATTTGTCAAAGAACATGTCTGTATTTTTAGTTTTAGCTGGGAACAATGATGAAAACTTTATTGTTTCGTGTCCCAGATATTTTAGTGCCAGCTCGTCCAGTCCATGGCCGTGGGTCGTGCCGTGTAAAATATAAGATAATAACATTGTATCATCGATAGGCGTAATTTTTTCAATATCCCAGCCTTCGTTTGCAAATATATGCAGGTCATATTTTAAATTATGTCCGATTTTAGTTATTTTTTTATTTGTTAGTATAGGCCATAATAATTTATATACTTCGTTGATAGGTATTTGATTAGGTATCAATGCTTCGTTGCCGAACAAATCGGTTACGCCAGTTCGATGTCTGATTGGTATGTATATTCCATTTGTTTCAGATGTTGCCAATGATATTCCAACCAGCTGGTCGTGTGTTTGATTTAGACCCGTTGTTTCTGTGTCAATGGCGATAATGTCAGTTATATTTGATAAAAATTTTGTCAGTTCATTTGCACTATATATGGTTTGATATTTAAAATCTATTTGCTTGTTTTCTGGTTTTGTACAGGTGTGTGTTGCCGAACTGATTTCGCATGCGTTGCCTGCAAAATAGAAGCCGGAATCACTTGGTTCTGAATCTGTGTCGGGGAAGCTTTTACTGATTTTTTCAAATAAAGATTTACTTTCCAGTTCTTGTTTTACAAACGCCAAAGCACACGACTTATTAAATCTGAATGGGCTGATTTTCATGCCTGATAAATCAACATCTTCCTTTAATGTGACCAGCCGTTTAGAAATGTATGCCATTTCACGATTGTCATTTAATAGATTACGTATTCGTTCGTTTTGAACCTGATTTAGGTTGGCGTACAGATTGTTCAATGTGCCGAATTGGTTTATAAGTTCGGATGCTTTTTTTGGACCAATACCTGGGACACCTGGAACATTATCAGAAGAATCGCCCATCAGTGATTGTACATCGGTGACCTGATCTGGTTGAACACCAAATTTTTCCAGTACCTGTGGTGCACGAATTTCCAGTTGCTTCATCGTGTCGTATAAAAATATACAGTTTGATACCAGTTGCATTAAATCTTTGTCGCTGGTAATAATTCGGGTTGAATCAACAGTATTGCAATTATTGCGTGCCAGTGTGGCGATAACATCGTCAGCTTCTACCCCTGGGACACACAGTACGGGAACACCCATTTGAACCAAGGCGTGGCGAATTGTTTCGCCCTGGGCAATCAAGTCTGCAGGTGTTTCAGAACGATTCATTTTATACTGTGGGTATATGTTCTGGCGGAATGTGATACGTGACGCATCAAAGACACATAAGATTATATCGTCAGGTTTTGCAGATGATAATATCGGCAAAATCATATTTATAAAACCATATACTGCACCTGTGGGGGTGCCGTCTGATTTGGTCAAGCGACTGTGAACCCCGTAATAAGCACGAAATAATAAAGAATTTCCATCTATCAGTGTCAGCATTTGGTTTTGTCCATCTTTGTTTAATTTAGGGGGGTAACACCCCCCCGTTGTGTATTAAACTGTGCGTTCATATTTTTTTAGAATACATAGCGTAATTTTACGCGACCTTCGTATTGCAGGGCGTCATAACTGTCGTTCATGTATTCAAACAGGTCTGATGCGTATACAACGCGGCCTTCTAAGTCAATGTTAAATGGAATAACAGGTATATCCAATGTTACGCCCAGCATGCCTTGGTATACGATTGTATCGTCAATATCGATTGTTGTGTGTGCGACAGGTGTAAATTCGCTGCTGAATGTTGTGCCGACACCTGCACCAATGTATGGTTTTACCACAGGGGTTGGTAATTTAAAGTAACCATTCACAAAGCCCATATTTAATGTCGCGTCATCAGAATCCAAATAATTGTATTCCAGTTCGATACGGAACATTGGGATGTCCATACCCAAAACAGCGCCATAAGTTGTTGAAGAGAAAGATTTGTTTTCGTCTGCAAATAATGTGTAACCACCAATGCCAAATGTGCCACCGGCATAAACGTCAAATAATAAATTTGCGTTTGCGGCACCTGCTGATAACATAATTGCGGCTGTTGTTAAAAAACCAAGTGTTTTTGTTTTCATGTTTTCTCCTTTATATGTTATTATAATAGGAAAAGGGTATAAGATATGCAAGAAAATAAACCTATTTTAATTGTTGGTTTGGGCAATCCGGGATCGGAATATGTCAAGACACGTCATAATGTTGGATTTATGGCGTTGGATGCGTTGGCAGGTGATGCAGCCAGTTGGAAGTCAGAGAAAAATGCACTGACGATGCGGTTGGATGTTGATGGGCGACGTGTCATTTTGGCAAAACCACAAACATATATGAATAACAGTGGTGTGGCGGTGCTGGCACTGATGACATTTTACAAAGTCCCACTAGAAAATCTGATAGTGATTCATGACGATATGGATATTGCAGTTGGAAGTTTGCGTGAAAAAATCGGTGGTGGCAGTGCAGGGCATAACGGTATAAAATCCATAGATGCCAATGTTGGGCGTGATTATAGACGTATAAGAATTGGAATAAATCATCCTCGTGATTTTGATTTAAAAATGGATGCCGCAGATTGGGTTTTGGGCCGATTTAAAGATGAAGAATTAGAAAAAATAAAAGCAGTTATATCAGAAATACAGATATAAAAATCCCGCATTTGCGGGATTTTTTATTCTTTGGTATTATTCTATTCCGTTGAAATCGACATTCCAGCCCTTTGTCGGAGTCTGCCCAGCATTTTTGTCCAGATTATTAAAGTCACATCCTGACCCTGATGAGTTTGGTGGGTACCATATTGTTTCATTGGAAGTGAATGCGTCGTCATTGATTTGTCTAAGCCAATATTTCGAACAGTCGTATCTAGGCGTTGAATCATTGTATGTGATGGCGTCTGTACCGTAATAAAAATTACTTAGGGCAGAATAGGCTGTCTTGTTTGTCGGGGTATAGTGAATGCCAGTGTAATATTCTTGATAGTCGTTGTAATAGTTATTTGTAACAGCGACAAAATAGCCGTTATCGCATGATATTTGTCCGGATGAGTATGTCAAAGTTCCACCAACACAGAAATAATCGCGGTATTTTGTACTGAATGCAAGTTTTGCATTGCGTGCATCACTTGCACTTGGTGCACAAAGGGACTTAAGTCTGTTATCTGATGACGTTTCTTTTGTGGCAGCATAATTCCCATGTTTGGTTTGGTTTGTTAGGCTTGCTTGTTTACAACAGACATTATAGCTCTTGGCACCCCCTGCAGACTCGTATTCTATCTTATTGTTCTTTAGACAACAGTTGGTATAGCCGGTGTAAATGTCTATTCTGGTGTAGTCGCTGCTGTCGTTGCTGCTTGGGCAATATTCGCCAGATGGTGCAAAAGCATCGTTTTTAACACAAGTGCCGTTAAATTCTCGTTCGCCTGTTGGGCATGTTGTGTCGCGACAGCTGTCTATTTTCCCATCTGTTTTTGTATTGCGTGCAAACCATGACAGCAATGTTTCTTTGTCAGGGTTGTCTTTATCATCGTTTATAATAATTTTGTTTTGGTTGTCCTCTGTTGTTAATACTGTCTTTGGATCTCTTTCGCAGTTACCCCAGATCTGTTCTGTCAGGCGGTATATTTGGCCATCTGTTACATCTTTAAAAGATTCTTCTTGTGCCCAATCGTAAATATTCTTGTTTTCGCGTGAATGTCCCGAATCATAATATAATTCATCATATATATCACCAGAATTTTTATAGGATTCGACGATTCTTCCTTCTAGCTTCATAATTCTGTTGATTGCGTCGGCACCCGCGTCAGCGACGCATTGTTCTACTTCGTCCCAGCATGAACGACGGTTGATAATAGATTTTCTGTTAATGGATGTGTCGATGTTTTCGCACAAACCAAAGTTTCCAGAAATCGCACTGCATGCACGGATGATACAGTTTTTTCCAACCTCGCGGCAGGTGGCAAGTATTGTTTCGTATGTTTTTTCTGTGGCGATATCTGTTATGCCAGTGTCCCATTCCGACGACGTATTTGCGTCTTGGTTGTCCTTGGTATTTATAAGTGCGGTACAGGCGTTCTTTATGTCTGCACACATTTGATTTACTGTATAATCAGCCTTGACACCAAATATTGATATCGCACGTGCGTCAAAATCGTTGATAGATTCTGCTGCATCGGCCATGCATTGTGCGGTCAATGTTGTGCAAGATTGACGCAGTTCATTTATTTTTGATTCTTGGGCTAATTTAATTTGTGCCAATGCGTCTTCTATAAAAGATTCCCATACATATTCTGATATGTCTTGGCAATTTTCCATCGCTGGTTCCAAATATATCTTTTTTGTGTTCAGATATCTGACGAATTCTTCATTTTCAGGGATAGAACGCCATGTGTCTTCGCCAGATGGGCGTTTAATAAGATTGGTCAGTTCGTACAAATCGTTGGTCAAGACTGCATCGCCGGTCGAAGGGTCGATATATTTCCCAGTTGTGTCTAAACACTTTGACATTTTGTCGCCACATACAGTTGTGTCAGTTAACATATCTATCATTTTGCGTTTGCATGTCAAAATATCGTCCGAGTTGCGTTTTTGATAAATGTCTAAACGTGACATATCCAGTAATGCACCACTTTCAAATACTTTATTTCGTGCTTGTTCTGTTTGTGCCTCGTACGATTTTTGAACCAAGTTACAATCTTGGGTGATTGCCAGTTGATAGCTTTCTTCAGCGATTTTTTGATCCGATTCGCTGCAAACTTCCATCGCCATTTCACGACATATCGGCAGTGCAGCACCATACAATGCGGTGCCAGACTTGGTCGTAGTTGATGCACCAAGCATCGAATCAACACTGTCAAAGGCGGCATCTGTGTTCAGCGATAATGATATTGCGTTTAAGCCCTGGTTAAAATTGTTGTCGTTAAAACTGGTGTTAAGTTTTTTTGCAATAGAATCCAGAATTTGATTTGATTTTGTTTTGTCTTTGATGTTTGCTAATTCGCCTTCGGTGGCGGTGTTCATGGCCAATGCATCTTCTTTGTCCATGTTGACAGTCAACAGGCGTTCGCTGAAATCCAGCAATTTATCTTCGACTTGTTCCAGACTTTTCTTGGTTTTGTCAAAATCATGAATTCGTGCCGAACATGCACAACGTTTAAGTGTAGAGTCTTTGTTTGCACAAAATTCGTCCATGCATTCAAAAAATACGTTTTTACATGCAGAAAAATTACGTGATTTAAATTCTTCGGCTGTGATAGTTGGTGTATCCGTGGCAGAACGTGAAATCTTGGTGCCGGTTGTGCGTTGTGCTGTATTTGTTGCTGTGCGTGCAGATGTGCCAGATGATTTTTTTGTCTGTTGTGGTACGTCACGTGTTGTTACGCGTTTTGCATTGTTTGTGGTTGTGTTTCTGGACTGGATATTGCTGGCCGTGCGTGCGGATAACGTTTTGTTTACAGCTTTTTTTTCTGTTTGGTTTCTGTTGATAATGCTTGCACCGGTGTCTGTGCGTGTGGATACCTGTTTAGTGGTACTGCGTTCGCGGACAGTGGTCTTTTGTTTGTCTATATCAGTTGAACGAGATACGCCGTCTTGTTTCTTGGGTGTTGTTATATTAGATTTCTGACGGCTTGAAGAAACGGTTGCAGTTGTTCCACGTCGTGTCGCAGCACGCGATGTATCTATTTCATCATCAGCAAACGCCGCTTGAAATACAAGCGGTATCAGCAGTACTGATAAAAATAAACGTATTCCCTTCATTCCTATATTTGAAATCTTAGCAAATTTTGAAAAAATCAAGCAAGCAGAAAATGTGCAAAAATTTAATATAAAAAGCCAATAAGTAAAACGGGCTCTAGCGCTTTCCGTCCGTCTTCGCTTACGCACGGCCTGGACACTCAATTTTCCTAATTGGCAAAGCCAATAAGGAAAATAAACTTTGGTTCTTTCCGTCCGTCTTCGCTTACGCTACGCCGAGACACTCAATTTTCCTAATTGGCAAAGCCAATAAGGAAAATTGGTGCGACCAGGGGGAATCGAACCCCCACGGGTTGCCCCACAGCATCCTTAGTGCTGTGCGTCTACCAGTTCCGCCATGGTCGCAGTTCTTTTATATTTTTATCAAGTTGTGATTTGTTTTTCAACCTTTTTTATGATAAAATAAACTTGTTTATGGAAAGGATTATATTATGAAACTGTTGTCAAAGTTAGTTTTAAATTGTTCGTTGTTTGCGTTGTTGCCGGTTGTTGCAAATGCTGCGGGTACGTACTATACAGGTGGATACAAGTCGCCACAGACCAGATATGCACAGAATTCATACACTCAACGAAATACAAATCCTGGATATTCAACTCGGGGTGTGTCAGCATATACACGTAACCAGTATGCAAATGCAGGATATTCAACCAATGGACGTACAAATTTGTCAGGACAACAGAATTCACAGCAATTGGTTCAAAATTCTAAGAACGGTTTTTCTTTGGGGGCAGGATTTTCGCATCAGTCATCTATGTGGCAATTTGAAATGAAAACAGCAGGTTCTATGTTGCATTACGATAATGTTGATTGGAATGTTCTGGATGTAAAAGCAGATTATGTATTTGGTAATAAAACACAGATTCAAATTGGTGCAGGTTTTCAATATGGTATGCAGTCCGGTGAATCAACAATGGTTGACGACGATATTACAAATGGCGGTTATGTCGCGGCAGAACTGTTTAATAATAACCAATTGTTAGGTAATATTATTGGAAATGCGTTGTCAATAGGTACCAGTAAAGATGGGACTATGATGGGGTTTAATGCTGGAATCGGATTAAAAGATTTTATCAAGTGGGGAAAATTAAAAATTACACCGTCGGTGGGTTGGCGTTATTTAAAGTATGATTTGGAAACAAGCAATAATCATGGTGTGGCAATGGATGTCTTTGATGGACAGAATGGTTGTTTTGTTATTCCTGGAACAGATGAAATACAATGTGATCCAGCGTTGTTTGTTTATACGTCTGATGATAAGTTGGTGCTGTTGGTGCGTGGTGATGGCAGTGGAAATGTGACCTTGGAGGATGATATTGAGATACCATCTGGTTCAATGTATCTGGATACAGGCGGAAATTATTATTTTGAACAACCACAGATTAGTCATAAGTACGAAGTTGAGTGGTCTGGACCATACGTTGCATTGGATATGGCGTATGATATAAACCAATACAATAATGTTAATGCATTTATAGAATTGGGACTGCCATCATATACAGCAACTGGTGATCAGCCATATCGTTTTGATTGGCAACATCCAAAATCTGTTGAAGATTCTGCGGGGCTTGGTGGTGCATTGCATTTGGGGTTGGGTGCGAATTGGTCGACGGCGATATCAAACAATGTTTCGTTGACACTTGGGTTTACATATGATTACTATACTGTGTCTGATGCGGATGCAAAAACATATTTAAATGGTGATTTTTATAATGAACAATATGATATTATATTGCAGGATTGGGTAAACCAAGGTAAAAATCCAAATAATATACTGGATGAAAACGGTGGCAGTCAGGCCGCAAAAGATATTAAACAACTGGAGAAGGATTGCCCAGGTTGGGTTTGTTCCGCAGATGGCGAAATAGAATCTTTCTATAAATCGCTGGGTATCAGGGTTGGTTTAAATGCAAAGTTCTAAAAATAGGGTAAGTTAATGTTTAGACGTTTTGTTGTTTGTTGTTTGGCTTTGTTTGCTATGTTCGGTGCGTCGGCCACTGATATGCGTGGGACGATGTCGGTAAATATTACAAGCGATACTGCAAACGCTGCTAAAAATATCGCATTTGATGAGGCAAGACGTCAGATTATATCTGATTCAGTGCGGCAATACGTTGATGTGGTGGCGTTGCAGGAACTGATGAGTAATACAAAGTCGTCTGATTTGATTGGGTTGGTTTCTTCTATCGGTATCGATGGTGAACAGACATCTAATACAACGTATTCTGCAAATGTTTCGATGGTGCTGGATGTTGATGCGGTACGTAAATGGTTGAATGATAATGGTGTACAAAATTGGATTCCGGATGTACAAAATCAAGATATGTTCACAGCTGTTATAAAAATGTCAGACGCATTGCAAGGCTGGGCGGAAATAAATCAAATTGCACGCGATAATAACATTAAACTAGATACGCAAAATATTATAGGCGATACTGTGACGGTTTTGATGCCTGCGTCTGTGCGTGGTACGTTTACGATTGCTGTGCGTGGGGCAGGGTGGCATTATGCCGATAAAGATGGCAAATTAAATATCTGGAAATAATATAAAAGGGATGAAAATGAAAAAAATATCAGTTGTTGCCTTGTTGGCAGTAATGCCGTTTGGTGCATTCGCTGATGGCGAAGGTTCTGCAAAATTAGATTTAAATGTACGTCGTATCGGCTTGGAATGGTCAAAAACAGAAGTTAAACATGCAGAAAGTTATCAGGATTCGCCTGTGTCCGCATTAAAGGCGGATAGTCAAGATTTTATCAAGGGGATTTTTGATGTCGCTTTGCAATACAGTAAAGATAGACTTCAATGGGATAATGCATTGTTTATGGAATATGGCGAAACAAAATTGAAGCCATATAATGCACCAGAAACAATTAGTGAAAACGCAGACGATATTATCTTGTCTACTGATTTGTCTTATGCGTGTTGGGAATTCGCTGGGTTTAAATTAGGTCCAACCCTTCGCGGTGCGTATGATACAGAATTTAAGTCGTCGGGTGATGTGCCACGCCAAAATATCTTGCGTGCAAATGGCGGTATTTCATTGTTTGATAATGAAATTATAAAAAGTCTGTATTTGTCGGGTGTGTATGAATATGATTTTACATATGCAGGCGAACAGACCAGTAAACTGGCGGCAGAATTGGGTTGGCGTTTGGAATACGAAATCCGCGATGGGGTGAAACTGTCAACTAATGGTTACTATCGTGAATATCTAAGTTATTCTGAAGATGTTCCGACAGATCTAGAACGTGATTTAAGTGCGGTTGTGCGTCTTGATACGAATTTATGGGGTGATTTAACGATGGGACCATATATTCAATATCGTCGTGCCCGTGCACGTGGTGTCGATGTTTATGGCAGCAACTTTGTCATGGGAATATCATTTAACTATATAACATCATTTGGGTTGATAAAATAAGAAAAGCCCGCAAACGCGGGATTTTTATTATTTAGTTTTTTGTATCGTGTTGTTCAGAATTCGAACCTTATGCCCAGCATCAGATTTAAATAAATTAGATTTTCGGCACTGAAAAATTCGCGGTGCTTTGTGTCGTCGGCATTGGTTAAACCCCATTTGACACGTGGAATATACATTGCACGTGCACCAAAATCTAAAAACATTTTTTCAGTAATGCCGTATGATATACCTGCGGATAATAAGCCTGCAAAATTAGATGTGTGACGTTCAGATTTATAGAATTCAACAATTCTGCCGTCTTCTACGATGCCGTATTGTCCCAGGTCCAGCTGATATGTAATGTCGCCATATGGGTCAGACAGGTTCAGTACTGTTTTGGAATCGGCATAACCAATGCCAAAACCAACGTATGGTATGATCTGTCTTGTAGGCTTGTATATTCCGTCGAAGAAATCGTAAAATGCCATGATGCTTACAACATCAGTTGTTATTTCAGAATTTACAGAACCACTGCGTACGTCTAATGAAAGTGGTGTTGATAATTCTCCGTCTTTTAGCGTAACTGTACCACTAAACATTGGTGAGGCATTATAATCACTTTTTACGATATGATCCCAGCCAGCCTCAATTCGCCATTGGGTTGCGTTTGGTACTGTCCAACCAATGCTGGCACCTGCGGCAAATGAGAAATTTGAAAAGTCTTTGTTTACAGGCACGTCTGATAATTCATAATATCCAGCATATGGATAAGAGCTGGATGTGCCGTTATCCGGAATCAAGGTGTTTGTACTTTCGTCAATGTAAAAACCGCTGGATATTGCACCAACGTCGTTTTTGATGGATGCCATGCCGAATGATGCACCACCGCGTGCAGAAATTACAAATCTTGTTCCATCATCAGTATACCAACCGTCGCCAACATATATTCCGTCATATTGCCAGCCCGCAATTGCAGGTGCAGACAATGTGCATATCATCATAGATATAATAAGTGTGTTTCTTTTTCTCATACCACGTATTATACCACAAATTAGTGCGTGATAAAAATAAAAAATCCGCCAACGGCGGATTTAGGAATTTATTTTTTTGCTTTCTTTTTTGCTGCGGGTGCTTTTTTATTCGGTATTGCTTTGTATTCATGGTACAGTGCTTGCACACATGTGTAAACCAGTAAAGCAGATACAGCAGTAATTAAACCGGCAACCAAGCCATCAGAAAATATGGCAAATAACAATAATGCAACCGCCAATACAACTGTATAACCCAGGTTCTTGGACAATACGTTTAATATTTTTTCGAACATGTTTCCTTCCTTTGTTTGATGTGGACATTTTTATTATATAAGAAAAGTATTTTTTATACCACGAAAAAAAATACCGCAATACAGCGGTATTTTTTTAAGGGAGAAAACATGAATTCTTATAATACGACATACCCACCAATACGTGCTGTCTTTGGTATTGGGCCAAATGAAGAACGTGGACTGACGTATATGTTTCCTGTGACTGTGAAATCGCCACAGAACTGTAATAAACCAATGTCACGCAGGAACATGTTGCCGTTTATTTTTGTCCCACATGGCAATGTGTATTTATGCATGTTTTGTAAATATACATTACCATTTACGTATGCATTGTGTTGCAGAACTGCACCAGAACCGCGATTGTCAATAATAATGTCGCCAAGAATTTTTTTGTTCTGAATTGCAGTTTGCTTTTTTGTATTTTTAACTTCGGATTTTTTTACAGGAATAATATTTACTGGCTGCGAAACTTTTTTGTTTACAACTGGTAATGCCGGTTTACGTGCAATGACTTTGCGTTGTTCAGATGCAGGTTTTGTTACAGGTACAGGCTGCGCAACAATAACAACGGGTTGTTTGTTACATTTTGTAAAATCGATAATCAACATAGAAAACAATATGATTATCGAAATTAGTAGGGTGAAATTTAATAAACCGATAAAGTTTATGCCGCAAATACGATTCCATAATTTACAAAACAGTGCTGCGATTTTACGAAAGGGCCAACAGATGATATTCCAAACGCGTGTCCATATAGATGGTCGATTTTGTTTTTTGTTGGACGCGTTACGAGTATTACGAACTTTGCGTGCGGCGGTCTTGACTTGTTTTTTTGTGGACATAATAAAATCCTTTTTAGTTTGTTTTGTAGTAAATATTACACCAAAAGAACAGTTTGTCAAGCGTGTTTGTCAATATTTTATTTTAAGGGGATTTGTATATGATTATTTTTTTATTGCTTGGTATAATGCATATATCCAGCCGATAAGAGACCAACCAAAGATCCAGCTGCCAAGTCTGACAGCATGCATCGCGGGTTTGCCTTTGCCGTTTTGACGGGCAACCCATGCAGGTGCCAAGATTAAGCCCAGCAAAACTAATACGCATGCTGCGTATTTTGCGATAAGTAAAATTTCACTAATATTCATCATTTTTTATGAAAAAGGGGGTGTTTGTAACACCCCCCCGTTTATTACTCTTGAACAGATTATATACCATACTTTGCAGATTTGTCCAGTTCTTCTTCAATACGAATTAGCTGATTGTATTTTGCCATACGATCTGTGCGTGACATAGAACCGATTTTTATTTGTCCTGCATTGGTTGCAACGGCCAAGTCAGCTATTGTTGTATCTTCGGTTTCGCCGCTGCGGTGGGAAATAATTACACCATAATTTGCATCTTGGGCCATTTTTATGGCTTGTAAAGTTTCTGTCAGAGAGCCAATTTGATTTACTTTTATCAAAATAGCGTTTGCAACGCCTTTTTCAATCCCGCGTTCCAGGCGTTTAGGGTTTGTGACGAACAAATCGTCGCCAACCAGTTGACATTTATTGCCGATTTTTTCTGTCAGTTTTTTCCAGCCATCCCAATCTTCTTCGGCCAGTGCGTCTTCGATAGATATTATTGGATATTCGTTTATCAGTTGTTCATAGAATGCAATCATTTCATCAGATGATAATTGCTTGCCTTCAAAGTGATAAACGCCATCTTTATAGAATTCAGAAGATGCAACATCTAAGCCAATAGAGATTTGTTCGCCAGGCGTGTATCCTGCGGTCTTGATTGCGGTGATAATTGTGTCTAGTGCTGTTTTGCAATTGTCAAAATTTGGTGCAAAGCCGCCTTCGTCGCCAACATTAGTTGAATTGCCGCCTTTTTTTAATATGGATTTCAGGTTGTGGAAAACTTCGCTGCCCATGCGGATTGCTTCGACTTCAGATTTTGCACCGTTTGGAATAATCATAAATTCTTGGGCGTCCAGTCCATTGTCTGCGTGTGCACCGCCGTTGATAATGTTCATCATTGGACGTGGTAAAACGCATGGATTTTCATTGCCGTATATATTTGCAATATATTTATATAATGGTATATGTTGTGCGTTTGCAGCTGCATGTGCCAATGCCATAGATACAGATAATATTGCGTTCGCACCCAATTTGTCTTTGTTTGGTGTGCCATCTAATCTCAGCATTTTATTGTCCAGTTCTGTTTGTTGGGATGCGTCCATTCCAATCAAAGCCGGAGCTATAATTTCATTTACATTACGCACAGCTGTCAAAACGCCTTTGCCCATGTACGAATTGCCTCCATCACGCAGTTCGAAAGCTTCAAAAGTACCTGTCGAAGCACCAGATGGTACTGCCGCACGACCAAAGCTGCCATCAGATAATTCAATATCACATTCAATTGTTGGGTTGCCGCGACTGTCCATAATTTGTCTTGCGTGTATTTTTTTTATTTCAAACATACTTTTTTCTCCCTTTCGTACTATTTATATTCAATTTAGTCTTGCCTTGGTAAGACTAAATGTGCCATAATTGTTATCATAAAAACGATTGGAAGAAAATAAAAAAATGTTTAAAAAGCTAATTTCTTTGATTTGCTGCCTGTTGCCGGTAGGTGCAGGGGCTACTGTGCATACTTTAAATAGTGACGGTGTTATCCTTACGAATTCGGATGAGTGGAAAAATGCGGTTGGTGTTGATAACACGATTCGTATAGAAGGTAACAGCAGTTCTATAAATGATGTTAATGGCGTTACTGATGCTGTGCCGGGTGTGAATTTTGCAAATGGGTTGTATTTTGGAACAGATACCGTACAAAATCAAAACAGTGCATTATATATAATGTCTGGTGTGAATAATACATTTGACATAGAAACAATCAGGGATGTTTCAATCGGAACTATGTTAGAGGTGTTGGATGGTCGAAATTTAAATATTCGGGGTGTATATGATGGTGCTGTCTATGGCCGTTTGTTGGTTGGCGATAATGATAATTCTGCTGTTGTTCGTGTTGGTGCTGGTTCGTCATTACATGCGACTAATTTAAATTCTATTCAGGTCAATGGACCTGTTCGTGTTGATGGGATGGCGGAATTGTCGGCTGGCGATATCGGTTTGGGGGTTGTTAATGTAAATTCTGGTGGTGTGGTAAATATTAACACGACCCAAGGAAATTTGAATATGGGTGCGTTGAATGTGTTGGCTGATTCGGATAATACAACAACCTTGCGTGCAGATATTTATAGTGCTGCGGGTATTGTTTCCGGTACGATTCAAAATGCAGCAAATGATGATATTGTGCGAATTCAGGCGGTTAAAGATATTGAAATTAACGGAAATTTGGAAAATTCTGGGGTTTTGTTGGATGTTGGTGGCGAAGACATTGTTGTGTCTGGTGCTGTAAAGAATGATGGTGCGGAATCTGAAATAAGTTTTGTTGCAAATAGTTTGACTGTTACAGGTGACGGGTCAGATGTTTCTTTGTTTAATCGTGGTAATTTCGATGCAGTTATAAGTGGAAAAACAACTTTTGCCAAAGGGGTTGAAGTTGATGCGACGACAGGTACGTTTTCGTTGACAACAGGTACAATCGATTTGGGCACTAGTAATCAGGCGTTATTAAATTCGCTGAAATCTTTCACTTTGAACGTCACTGATTCAACGTATGGCGTTTTAAATGCGACTACGATTGAAAATTCTGGTGCGGATATGACTTTGGATGTAAAGAATAAATTATCTGCATCGTATTTGTCGGCATTGCAGGGTAATTTAAGCGTAACGGCTGCAAATGTTGGGCTGAATGGCGGTAATATCGGTAACGTTTCTACGGCAATAAATGTTGCAAGTGGTGCGAATTTGCAAATTGTGTCATCTGGTTCATTAGTGGCGACAGGGAGTGTATCGAACCGTGGAAAAACTATGATGAATGCGGCGAATATTTCTTTGGATAACATATCTAATGACGGTGATGATGCGACATTGTATATTGGTTCTTCGACCAGCCCAATTGGACAGATTCAGGTTGGTGGCGATGTAGCAAACAGTGCGGGTATTTTTACATTGTATGCAAAGAGTGTCAGTGTTGATGGTCAGATGAAGGTGACTGATGGCGGTGTAACGAATGTTATTGGTTCTGATTCGGGTGATGGTGTACCGATGAAATTGGGCGGAATTACTGTAGATGGTTCAACATTGAATTTAAAAGCGTTGGCAAATAATGTCGATGTCAATGGTAATATGTTAATAGATAATGCAGGTATTGTTGATTTAGATTCTTCGGTAGAAAGCATCGCTGTGGCAAAGGATTTTTATCTGGATGGCACACTTGATATTGGTGCAAATATTTTTGATTTGTCTGCGAATAAGATAAATATAGTAAATGGGTGGAAGGCTGAAAAAACTGGTCAAACCGTACAGTTTGTATCAAATGATATTGACATTACTGGGGATGTTTCTGCTGTTAGTGGCAGCGGTTTGATATTTGCTGATAATAATACAGGAACGAATAAGACGACTTTGGATATTACGGGCATCGTTGGTGGAAGTGATTCATCAGGTACAATTACAATATATTCTGATATTGCGACTGTTGGGGCATTAAATCATAGTGGTCTAATTCGTGAATATGGTGACAGTATTATCGCGAGTACAGGTGATATAAATATTGGTGGCACAGTTAGATTTGATAGTCTGAATACTTATAATGCAGGTTTGTCGTTGATGGGTGATTCTTTCTTGTTAAAGACAAGCGTTGGTAATATTGCATTAAATAGTGTTCGGGTTGCTGCGGATAAACAATTGACATTGGATTCTGCTGCTGTCTTGACAATCGGTGCTTTGAATAATAGCGGTTCTTTATCTGCCAAAGCACAGACCATAGAAACCAGCAAACTAATAGAAAACAGTGGGGTACTATCTGTAAATGCAGGTACAATTGAATTAGAAAATATTAAAAATACTGCAGCTGCAAAGATCGATTTGTTGGCGGATAAGTCTGTGTCTGTTGCTTCTATTACAAATTCTGGCTTGTTGGATATTGCGTATGATGACAATGTATCTGTGCCTAAAAATATTTCGATAACAGGTAATATTTTAAATGAAACGGGTGGTATACTGAATCTTTCTTTTGATAATTTGTCTGCAAAAGATATAACAGTTACGGGTGGAACTGTAAATCTGAATGCGTCGGGTAATACATCTTTGGCATCAGATGTATCTGCTGCAAATATAAATGTTACGGGGGGATTTGTTCAAGGTGCCCAGACAGGTTCGTTGAACTTAGTCGGTGCAAGTCAGTTAAAGGCAAATAGTTTAAAAGCAACTAATTTTTATGCAGCAGATGAAAATGTTGTATATGATTTGGCTGGTGTCGATATTACTAATGGGTTTGCTGTCGATGAAAATGCAACTGTAACATATGATGTATCTGGTGCGTTCAAAGCGGGAAATATTTCTAATGATGGTTATGTTAATATTGTTGCAACTGATGGTATCAAGGTCGGAAATCAGGTTGCAAATACTGGCAATATGTCTTTGGATTCTGGCAGCAATCATATATTAGCAAACAGTTTTAATATCACAAATGGTCAGACCGAGTTATTTGGTGCAGGGTTAACTGTAAAAGATGATTTGATTGTAAAAGGTGTCTTGGGACAGGATGCATTATTTGCGATGATGCATGTTATGCCAGATACATACACGATAAACGCAGGTACGCTTAATGTTGGCGGTATAAGCCAAAGCGGTAAATTGAATATAATGTCCAGCGATGTTACGGTGAATGGTGATATTATTGCCGAAAATTTAACAATTGCTGCGAATCCATCGACAAACTGGATGAATGTTTTTGTTGATGGTGACGTGTCTGGTGGTGTTGACTTTATTGGTTTGGAAAAAATGCATATAACAGGTGATTATGTATTTAGTGGCACAAGTTCGTTTATGGCTGCTATTTTGCCATATGCAGATGGTGTTGGAATGGATACAACTGATATAAATTATTGGGCAACTGTAAATATGACAGATGGCAAGCTGGGACAGATTACAAATGCACCTGATGCAAAGCCACTGATTGATGTTGATGGTACATTCTCGTCTGATTTGGCGATGAATGGATTGGGCAGTGCAGATAATAAGTATCTGGAAGATTCTCAGATTGGTATCAAAATATTTGATATGATCGATCAAGGAACTGCGATTTGGCTGTTGCATGCAGACGGTGGTGTATCTGATATTTCTGCAAAAATCCGCAATATAAATGTTAAGTTCTGTAACGAAGATGGTTCGACATGTGTTGCATATTTTAACGATTTGGATCCAGAATCAGATGGTTTGCCAGCATATATTTCTGTTCGTGATTCTGACGGTGATGGTCAGACAGATAGTTTATATGTTGTATTTGATGATCGTTTCGGTGGTCCTGCGGCGTTGTTCCCAATTCAACCAATTGTTGGAAGATTGCCAATGCGGAAAGATTCTGAATATTCTGCTGCTGGTGCAATAGACTCTATGATTTCGGCCCAGTTACAGGCGAATAAATTCTATAACAAGACCCCACTAGAAGTTTTGCCGGTTGTATTCCAGGGCACAAATATGGAATTGTCTATGACAGAATTGTACAATCGTATGGAAGATTATTTGTTGCATTACAATGGTACTGCGTTGTCTAGTTTTAGCCGTTTGTTCGAAGGCGCTGATGGTGAACAGGCGGCAAGCTTGATGTCATTGAATGAACATGCAACGTTCCGTTCGTTCGAAGACCGTATGGTTGATGAATTTATCTGGAATCGTAACCGTCGTTTAGATAAAGCATGGATGGATGTTGATTATGGTATGTTCTATCAGAATTTGTTAAGTGGTAATCATACAGACGGGAATCGTTTTGCTATATCTGGTGGATTTGATTGGCAAGAATCAGATACTTTGATTTTAGGTTTGTCTGGACATGTATCACACAGTGCGTCTTCGGTGGGCGAATTGTTTGATTTAAGTTATGGGTCTGTTTCTCAGATGGGACAATTGGACACACGTGTTACAGATACAAATGTTGGTTTTGGTGGTTATTTGATGAAAACTTTGGGCGACAAGGTGCGTTTGTATGGTAATGCGTTTATAGATGCACACTTGTTTAACGTTGAACGTAATCAGACATTTGTTGATGCAATTGACGGGAATGGCACTGCATTTAGTTTAATTTCAGAATTTGGTTTGTTGCATGATATCTTGAACCAATATATTGTAGGTAATGTTTATGCACGTGTTGGCTATAACTTTGGATTAAATATTTCATCAGATATATCCGACAGTGAATTTATGGAATATAAACAAGACGGTTACTTTATGTTAACACCGGGCTATTCTTTGACTGCACAAAAGCGTATATATCCATCTGCATGGTTGCAAATTCGTCCATATGCAACAATTGGTGTTGAATATGACATATTCGGTATGCAAGACAGTATTGAATACAAATTTGCAGGTGCGATGGATTATTCAACATATGATATGAATGTCAATCCATTGTGGGCAAATATCGGTGGTGGATTTGAAGTATTGTCTGCAAATGGATTGCAATTTGGACTGGATTATCGTTATCAGTACAACCAAGAAATGCAGTTGCATAACATAAGATTTACCGGAATGTACAGATTTTAATAAATCAAAGGCCGCCTGATAAAATGTTGAAACAGATTATAAAACTTTTATTTGTTGCACTGTTGGTAAGTCCGAATGTTTTATTGGCAGCTGACTACAATACATATTGTGAAAGTTGCTATAGTGATCCATATGCGTGCAAAACGGGTACAACCGATTCGTCGTTGTCACAGTGTACCAGCAATCGGTATTACTGCTTTGAAAGTGATCAGAGCTGGAAGAGTTCGTATCCAACTCCAGATTTTCCGGGGTGTAAGGAGAATGATCCAGATCTGTTTTGCTCCAGTCTGGATTATAATTGTGGGTGTAGCTCTCCGTGGCAACTAAAAAATAATTGTAAAACAGCTTGTTTTGGATATTGTATACAGAAAGACTCAGATGGATATAATACAGCAGTTCAAGCTAACAGATACTTAGATGCCGGACTTGGGGATATCTATATAGGTTTGACACCGTCAAGTTGCGAGACTGATAGATTCAATGCTTTTTGTAACCCTGATAAACGGTACTATGCACCAAATGGTAAAGATAGTGTATATTGTAAGCCAGAAAGTCAAGATGGTGGGGGTCGTGACTGTGAGTTGCCCATTCATGATTGTCAAGGTTGTGAATATTGTAATACAGATGCGTCAGAATATGTTTCTTTTAGAGAAGGATATCAACAGGCCAAGTTTTATGAATTTAAATATAATGGTAGCGAGTATGTTTGTGAACCAACAGGGGATGCAACAGGGAACTGGCGGTGTGCACCAGGGTATTATAAAAGTGCATATGTGAAGGATGCAGAACCAACAACTGAACCTAATATTGTATGCACAAAATGTCCAGCAGGAACATATATGGATAAGGCAGGTATCGCTGAGAGTTGCACTCCGTGTGGCAGTGGATCTTCTACATGGGAGTATAAAGATGGAAAAATCTCTCATACGGATGGAAATATCGCATCGTCATCGTGCAAACTATGCCCAAAGGGTTATTTTCAGAAAGATTTTGTGTCTAGCAGGCGTTGTCAACAGTGTAATGGGAGCGGTGAATACCAAGATGCAGAAGGTCAAACATCCTGCAAAAAGTGTCCTGAACCGTTTACGACAAATAATAAAATTCTGAATACAAGTAAAACACAATGTTTCATAGACCCAACAAATGTAACAATAAAGGATAAATTAAATGAAAAGGGTATTACGCTAAGTGATGAAGTAGGGAACGATTATTTGTTTTGGGCTGGGGGTGGCACACAATAAAAAACTTGACTTTTTTGTCAATTTAGTGTAATATACTATTCATCAAGACGGCATCGTTCGATTGCCGAAATCTCCAACAAAGGAAAATTTTATGCATATAAATGAATTAAAGGCTAAATCGCCACAGCAATTGCTGAAAATGGCAGAAGATATGGGTATTGAAAATCCATCACAATTAAACGTGCAACAATTGCGTTTTGCGGTTATGCGCGTGTTTGCGGCTGATAAAAAGGTTGTGTTGATTGGTGATGGCGTTTTGGAACGTATGCAAGATGGTTTCGGATTCTTGCGCGCACCAGAATCAAACTATCTGGCAGGACCTGATGATTTGTACGTTTCTCCAAACCTTATAAAAAAGTATGGTTTGAAAACAGGCGACTATATCGAAGGACAAATTCAGGCACCACAAAATGAATCTGAACGCTATTTTGCACTGGAAACAATTGAACGTGTAAATGGCGATAATCCAGAAAAATTAAAACATCGTGTTTCTTTTGACGATATGACACCATTGTATCCTGATGAAATGTTACGGATGGAGGTGCCAGACGATAAAGATAAAGGCCGTAATCTGTCTGCACGTGTTATTGACTTGATTTCCCCAACCGGTAAAGGACAGCGTTCACTGATTGTTGCACCACCACGTACTGGTAAAACAGTCATGTTGCAGAATATTACACACAGTATCGCAACAAACTATCCGGATGTTAAACTGATTGTTCTGTTGATTGACGAACGTCCCGAAGAAGTTACAGATATGCAACGCAGTGTAAAGGGTGAGGTTATTTCTTCGACATTTGATGAACCTGCAGCACGTCATATCCAAGTTGCAGAAATGGTTATAGAAAAGGCAAAACGTCTGGTAGAAGCAGGGCAAGATGTTGTTATCTTGCTGGATTCTATTACACGTTTGGGTCGTGCATATAATACATGCGTTCCATCAAGTGGTAAGGTTTTAACCGGTGGTGTCGATGCATACGCATTACAGCGGCCAAAACGCTTTTTCGGTGCAGCACGTAATATCGAAGGCGGCGGCTCGTTGACTATTATCGCAACTGCATTGGTTGATACAGGCTCAAAAATGGACGAAGTTATCTTTGAAGAATTCAAGGGTACAGGTAACAGCGAAATCATTCTGGACAGAAAACTGTCTGATAAACGTGTATACCCGGCGATTGACATTACAAAGTCTGGTACACGCAAAGAAGATTTGTTGGTCGGCAAAGATATATTATCAAAGATGTATGTCTTGCGTCGTATTATAAATCCAATGGGGACATTAGAGGCAATGGAATTCTTGTTGGATAAATTGCGTTTGACCAAGACAAATGATGATTTCTTTTCTTCTATGAATCAGTAAAAAAATCCCCCATTCGGGGGATTTTTTATACGGAGAGATTATTATGAAAATGTATCTAATATTGGCGGCAATTGTCGCCGTTTTTATTGCAGGTGTATATTATATTGGCTTTACCAATGGTCAACATCAGTGCCAAGGACAGGTGCTGGAAAATAATACACAAATGCAAAGTGAAATAATAAAAATCCAAGGAATTGTAAATGCGGAAACTTATCGTCGTGGGGTTGCTGATATTCGTCGCTGCTTGCACGAAAAATACACCATTGCAGAATAATGTGTGTGCCACTATTTTATGTACACCAATATACGGGCGTGCAAATGATTGGGAAATTATTAGTGATGAATTGGCACGTAATATCTATCGTCATAATAAATTATGTGAGGAATCAAGGTAATTTTAAAAAACTATTTAATCAACAAGCAATCCAACCAATTCACGAACAGTATAATAACACGAATGACATTGGGTTGGTGCATATTCAACAAACTCAAAACTGTACGCTTTGTTAAATGTGTTTATTAAATATTTGCACATCTCGATGGTTAGCCCACCTGATTCTGGTACCCATACATCAGAAAAATATTGCGGATTTATTGCGTCAAAGTCAAATGATACAACAAATGGTCGATTGCCGATTTTATCAAGTATACGTCGACATATTTTTTCAATGTCTGAAATCGTTTTTATGTCAGATGCATATGAAACATCTATATTTTGTTCTATAATGTATTTGTGTTCTGCAGGCTCAAACGAACGGATGCCAATATAGAACAGGTTTTCAGGCTTTAATACCGGTCGTCGTAGTGGAATGTTCAGCCAGCGTACATCGCCGTCACCCAATAATGCACGGACATTTGTTCCATGTGGTGAACCTGATGCCTCGGCCCGAGAGGTTTCCGGTGTGTGAATGTCAAGATGTGCGTCAATATATACCAAACATAAATCATCCGTATCTAATGTATCTGCAACGGCGGCAAAATGCCCAAAGTTTACAGAATGGTCGCCACCAATTAAAATGTGTGATGTTCGTGGGGTGTTATCATATATTCTTTGCTGAATCAGTGCATTTTCACCAAAGCGGTCATTGGCGTATTTTTCAAAATCGATACCGTCAGGTGTTACAAATGTCCATTCTTCATTAGGAAACATTTGGTGTACTGCATCCGGTGCCAGTGCAGGGCCGTCATTATGTATCTCTGCGGTGGCACCACGACCGTATTTTATGCCAATTATCTTTACCATTACTTATACGACTCCACAACGGTTTCTGCGGCATTCTTTATCTGTTGCAGTGATTTTTCATATGCATCGCAATCGCGCGCAATTTCAGAACGATATGCATCACGCAAGTTGTTCGACATATAATAACATCCAGATAAATGCTGGGAACAGTACTGGTGACCTGTAACAAATGCGTTTTGGCCGCGTACACGACTGTCCAGGCTGCTCCAATCAATACTGTTCAGTATGTTATCGATATTTGTCCATGAATTTTCAGAACTATATTTTCCAACGGTATCCATCCAATATTCATTCATTTCTTCATCAGACCATTGGTTGTCATTCTGCAATGTTACGATTTGCGTCAGCAAAGAATCTATTTCGTTTTGGTACTGTGCGTCAATTTGTGATAACTTTGAACTGCAATAGCAGCGATTATATGCTGTATCGGCACGCTCGCAATAAAGATTCATACATTCTGTATAATCTGCCAAGCATCTAGTAGAAGTAACGCGTTGCGTTGTTTGTGTGTTTGAACTGTTAGTTGTGTTACGCTGAATACTGTTTGTTGCGTCCAATCGGTTTGTTGCACGTGGACTTGTGACATTGCGTACCCCAGAACGTGCAACAACACGACGTTGTGCTGATTGAGGAATACTGCTGCGTGCGGCGATATTGCGTCGTGCAGATGTTGTTGTTGCACTGCGTGCCGGGGTAGGGCGTGATACAACACGACGATCGCCCGACAGTTTTGTTGTTTTGACCACAGTGTTTATTGGGTTCAAAGACTGGGAAGTAGTTGTTCCTGGATTTAAATTTGTACGCATCTGATTGTTCATATATGGGTACATATAGTTGTAATTGTACGGTGTTGTATTGGTCAGTTCAGCATCACGCGTCATCGCGTCAGCGGTGCTGAGCGTACAGAACAAAGCGATAAAATAGAAAAATATCCTTCTCATTTCATCTGTATGATAGAAAAAAAGACAAGGTCAGACAAGCATAAAAATAAATTTGCAGAAAAATTTGCATTTTAAAAAAATATTGTTATAATAGACCTTGTTTCGGGGTGTAGCTCAGTCTGGTAGAGTGCTTGGTTTGGGACCAAGATGTCGAAGGTTCGAATCCTTTCGCCCCGACCAGATTTAATAAAAAAAGGCCATCGCAAGATGGTCTTTTTTTATTAAAAAATGCAAAAGAGGGGCGAAAGGATACGCCAGAACGCCAAGTGCATTTATGCACTGCACGAAAACGAAGTTTGCGTGAATAATTGGCGTGCATGGCGAATACGAGAATACGCAATTAGAAAAATCACAAAAATCGCAGGGACAAGATTTTTGTAGATTTTTATTGTTGTGTATCGAGGCAGAAATCGCCCCGACCACCCTTCGCCAAGGCTTCGGGTGGCAAAGCCACGAAATTAAAAACCGCCACATCGGGCGGTTTTTCTTTTGTATTCCAATATCTTCACCGAGTTCGAAAAGGTTAGAAACCTAGCCTTTTTCATAAGTTCGAATCTTTTTGTTGTTTTTGTAAAACGCTTGACAAATGCAAATTTGTGTATTATTTAATTAAATTAAAACAACAAACAAAAGGGATAAAAATGCAAGAAAATTATAAAAAATTGTTAAACTTGTCAAAACAAGAAAAAGACGATGAAAAATCTCGTCCAGCAATAGTGACCAGTATAAGCCCTAGATCAAGAAAAAGAGCCGATGGCGGTATTTTTGCTTACAGAATAGTGACTTTGCATGACTCAGAATTAAAAAAAGATGTCAAGGTAATAGAAAGCTTGTTTGATTCAGAGATAATGGATTCTTGCTTAGTTGGGGATTTAGTTACATACACTCCTCAGACTAAAATCCCGGATGGAGATGGTTACTGGGCTGCTAGAATTTTAAGAAACATTTCTAACGAACAAAGAATGAAAGCCTTTCAAAACGCATATAATGCTGTTTATGGAAAATCAAAATAATTTAACTAAACGGGCGTTTGCCCGTTTTTTAAACCGATAAATTTTTTCACCACTTCAATCTCTCGCCCAATCTCAATAATATCGGTTCGAGAATTGCTAATTAAGCACGACCACGAAATTCAAAACCGCCACATCGGGCGGTTTTTCTTTTATATTAAAATCTGAAATATATAAAAGGGTTATATGTCGACGCAGCAATAGCAGATGCAGACAAAACAAACAAAAACATTATCCAAGAATTAACTGCAATATGTTTATATTTATTTGTGATTGGTTGAATAATATTCTTAAATATAGGCATAGAACACAACAGCGCAACTGCAAAAACCAAAACTTCCACATTTGTTATATAATATCCTAATGTGTATGCAATATTATGTTTATTAACTAACCCAAACATGTTTTTAATATATTGCCACGCATAAGAAATATTATCTGCACGGAATAAAACCCAGCCGAAAATGAACACAAGTATTGTATATAAATGTTGGGTAATAGACAATACTGTTCCGCCTTGCTTTTTATGCCAACCTGTTAATTTTTCCATTATTATAAAAGATCCGTGCCATAAGCCCCAAATGACAAAAGTCCATTCTGCACCGTGCCAAATACCAGTCGCTAAAAACACTAAAAATAAATTTAAGTACATTCGTAATTTTGCAACACGATTTCCGCCCAATGGAATATATAAATATTCTTTGAACCAATTGGATAATGATATATGCCAACGACGCCAAAATTCAGTAATAGATTTTGAAATATACGGATAATTAAAGTTTTCCAAGAATTTAAACCCAAATATAGATCCCAAACCAATAGCCATATCTGAATAACCAGAAAAATCGTAAAATATCTGAAAAGTATACGCAATCGCCCCAACCCACGCAGTCAAAGTCGTAAATTCATCAACTGGCAAAACGAAAATTTTATCTGCAACTGCACCCATTGTGTTTGCAACCAGCATTTTTTTTGCCAAACCGATAATAAATCTTTTGACACCATAAACAACTTTATCAAATGTTTCAGTACGGAAATCAATTTGATCTTGAACATCATGATATTTAACAATAGGACCAGCAATCAATTGTGGAAACAAACAGATATACAAGGCCAATTTATCAATATGTTTTTGAACAGCGACTTCACCGCGGTAAACATCAGCAACATACGATAATGCTTGAAAGGTATAAAAAGATATACCAATAGGCATAATGACATCTAAAAACGGGATATCTGCACCAAATGCAGTATTTATATTCGTCATAACAAAATTAAAATATTTGAAATAGAACAAAAATCCTAAATCAGACAATATCGTTCCAATCAAAACCCATTTTTTATGTTTTTTGTACTTGTCGATTAACAATGCACCAAAATAATTAATCACAATAGTGGTTAACATAATAGCTAAATATTTTGGTTCGCCCCATGCGTAAAATAAAATGCTGGCAAATAATAAAATATAATTTCTGTATTCCTGACGTGTTAACCAATATAAACCGCATACAATCGGCAAAAACAAAAATATAAATGTCATAGATGAAAATAACATAATTTAGTCCTTTTTAGGTTTTGCAGGAAATTCCAATGTTAAAAAGCGTTGTAAAAAACGTTCTGTAGATTGCACAATCATTATGTCAGGAACATCATTATATAAATCGTGCAGATCCTCTGGTAGTATTGTCAAAGGTTTTCCACGTTCAATTAAAACATGATTTATTTTTTTGATACGTTGGGATAAATTCACGATATATCTTTTTAGAAAAGAATCCCCTAAGGCGAAAATTTTTATATTATTTGGTGCTTTTTTGTTGATAAAAACCCGACCGGTGATATGTTCTTGTTTGTGTTCTTTGATTTTTTCTGAAGTATTTTGTTTTAGTGTCATGACCTTGTTTTTTATATTCTTATGCGAATAAAAAGCAGGATTTAATTGATTATAAATATCTAAATCTAAACCTTCTTGACTAAATTTATCTGATTCTTGAATATTAAAATCATCTAATGACAAAGGTTTAATTTTATTAAAATCTTTCTGCATACTTTTTAATAATAAATTAGAAACAGTATAAGCTCCAATGTTGTTCATATGTGTCCCTGTTTTGAAAAATATAGTTTCTGTCTCTTTGGTTTTTAATAATTCTTGTTTAAAATTTAATACCGTCAAATTAGGATAATTTTTGTGAAGATATGTTAATAATTGGTCTAATCTGGATTCATTATCCATTTTTTTAATATAATTTGGATAATATTCTGGATATATACTTTCTTTGTCGTTTTCTATCACAAAATATATGCGTTTTATTCCTATCTTTTTCGCTTGATGTTCAAAAATTTCAAGATTATGCCCAATCTTATCTAATTCTTCTGGGGTAAAAAGATTTAAATTTTGATACATTTTGTCGGCATCATATTCTTTGGAAAACAACCAACCTTCTTTACCTATCAAAACCCTTTCACTGCCAGCAGTTGGGGCAACAAAATATTTAACATCCTTGTATAGATGTAAAAATGTGTCGCGACAAAAAAAACGATCACTGAAAAAATCATCAAATTGATTTCCGTATCTATTGTTTATTTTGCCGTCAATAAATAAATTTGGTTTTGTAGCAAATCTGCGCTTTTCTGTTTTTGATATTTCTGCATCAGAAATATGCAACATAGGAATAAATAACAATATACCAAATATAACAACAAATATAGCATCAATTTTATTTTTGCGTTTGTATACAAATGAAACAAAAAAATATGATAACATCAACCACAGACATAACAGTATGAAAAATGTCTGATAGCTCACAGATGGTATTTTATTTTTTACATTAACATCTTCTGCATACTGTAATTTATACACGTTTTTGGTAGAGGTTATCTTTAAAAATTTATTATCAATAACGGATAGCTGCGTGTTCGCACTTGTTTTGAATTTGTTAGAATCTAATTTCTTATTATTTATTTTAAAATCAGATAAAATTATCGTACCAGGTTTTGCCTCTATATCCACTCTAAATTTAGTTAACTTAGGTTGATTTATTTTAATTTTTACATGTTTTTGGGTTTTATTTGCCTCATATTTTACCCGAGCCCTGTTGTCAAAAGTTTCATATTGTGCATTTGTATAAAAAACGTAATATTTTGTATCATCGTTTAATGTCTGGTTAAAAGATACGTATATATTATGTTGCAAATATAATGGGTTAGACAGCACCAACCCTAAAAGCGTCAAAATAATTATATAAAATTTTTTCATTTACATCACCTACCTAGCGCATATGACTATATTCCAATAAATTTTAATTTTCAATATTTAAATCCCTTTTCATCTCTTCTTTTTCTCTTCCAATACGTATAAATTCAATTCAAAACCGCCACATCGGGCGGTTTTTCTTTTGAAACCCAGTATTTACACGAGTTCGAGAATTCAATTTTTTGAAATTTCCGTTTTTTGCTGGGTTTCGAACTTTTTTGTTTTTAATATCCACGAATTAATTCTGTTCCATGTTTAGCAAGTGTTTCTTTTGCTTGTTGTATCTGTCTATTTATATTACAAATACGTGTAATTTCTGCATCTATTAATTTATCAGCAATTTTTTGACATCCCTGGATAATTTGGTTTCCAAGTTCAGATTTCTTTTTTTCTATTTGTAGTGAAGATTTTTTGCGTTCTGGATTATAATGTGTTTTAATAAAATCACCAGTATATATTTCTGGCCTAGCATCATGCTCAGAAGGATTTAATGTTAATATACCCGACATTTCCCACATTTTTCTATTATTATAATTTACATAATAATACACTGTTCGCAAAAGGTTAAAAAACTCTTTGTTATTAACAATAATTTTAGTTTTATTTTCTTCTATGTC
>JBKSMR010000006.1:0-1602 GCA_046881895.1 Alphaproteobacteria bacterium | reverse complement strand
TGGATTCAGGTCAGAATTCAAGAAGTTCTGGAAGATTGGAATACCATATTTTGCCGCCAATTCAAACAAAGGCTTTACATTTGGGTGTTCCCATGGAAAATCAGGTGTGATGTTATATGTTGGAATTGGGAATGTAAATGGACGACCCTGGGCGTCACCTTCGGTCATAACTTCGATAAACGCCTTGTTTATCATATCCATTTCAGCCTGCAAGTCGCCGTATGTAAAGTCTACTTGCTGTTTGCCAATAAATGGATGCTGTGATTTCAAATCTGTTGGGCATGTCCAGTCAAATGTAAAGTTGATAAATGGTGTCTGGGTGCCCCAACGACATGGAACAGCACAGTTAAATATCAATGTCTGCATTGCGTTTTTAACATCTGAATAAGACAAATTATCAATACGAACATATGGTGCCAAATACGTGTCCACAGATGAAAATGCCTGGGCACCTGCAAATTCATTCTGTAATGTGCCCAAGAAATTCACCATATGAGAAATCGCAGTTGCCATATGTTTCGCAGGATTACACTGTAAATACCCTGGAACACCGTTGAAACCTTCGTATAACAATTCACGCAAAGACCAACCAGCACAATAACCAGTCAACCAACCAAGGTCGTGAATATGAATTGCAGCTGTCTTGTGTGCTTCGGCTGCGGCACGTGGATACAGATTCAGCCAATATTCCGCAGTTACACGTTCGCTGGTACGCAAAATCAAGCCACCAATTGAATAACCAATGTTCGCATTTTCTTTGATACGCCAGTTTGAACCACCAACATAGCCGTCAATAATTTCAACCGCATCAACCATAGATTCACGAATTTCTGTACGCTTTTGACGATAAATAATGTATGCCTGGGCAGTTTTATACGCACGTGAATCCATCAATGTTTGAATAACAACCTCTTGAATATTTTCAACATTTGGTGTTTTTGCATTAAACTGTTCGTCCAGTCTTTTCAATACATCTTGGGTAATCTTTACAACTTCGACATCAGAAACCTCGGTTGTAACGGCCACAGCTTTTTTAATCGCTTCGTAAATCTTTTTTACATCAAAAGGAACTGTTTCCCCACTGCGTTTCTGAACAGCAACCAAATGTGTTACCAATGTTGGTGTGATTTGAATTTGAATTTCATTTTGTGTTTCTGGCATTTTATAACTCCACTTCCTTGATAAAACACAACATATAGTGAATGTTTTGTTGATTTGATTACAATATATAGTTTTATGTAAATCATAACAATACAGAAAAATGAATTTTTTTGTATTTTTCGCTTTACTTTTCAAAATGTGGATTTTCTGCCTAGTACAGCAAGAAAACAGAATCGGTGTTTTTGCACCAAGATATCTTTTGTGTCAATAAAAAACACTTTTTACATAAAAAGACGATTCGGTTTTTGCATAAAAACACAAAATATTGATAAAAAAATTCCGATTCGACACTATATATTGTATTTTTAGTCATTTTTCGAATCGGCATATTTAGGTTGTTTTTCTTATAAAATATCAGTATATTCTTAAATATATATGCCATGGTGGTGTATATAAAACTTTAACTAAACAAAGGCATTATTATGATTGCTAAGAACATAT
>JBKSMR010000005.1:0-4175 GCA_046881895.1 Alphaproteobacteria bacterium | reverse complement strand
AAGTTGCAGTATTGTGGTCTGACGGTCGAAGGACAAAGAAGATTGTCCAAGGCCATCACAACCAAGAAATTCAGTCACAAAGATGTTTGTGTGCGTTCAGAAGATTTATTAAAAGTTGCAAGAAATGCAAATTGGGTTGCCGAAGTTGAAGGTAATGTGGTCAGATATATGGACCATATACCAGAGGCATACGATGAAGATTCTTGCGAAACATTGGGGAATGATCAGGCATATTGGAATGGTTCTTCGTGTATGGTTCGTAATGTGGAAAAAAATGCCGCAAGTGGTAAGCAAGAAGATTCGTGTTCGAGTAGTAAAACTGATAAATGTGGTAAATTTAATTATTGGAATGGGGTGAATGTTGTGACTGTGACAACTGATGAAGATAAATGTCAAATGTATAGGCATAGATGGTTGAGTGCAACAGAAGCCAAAAGCGAAAGTTATTCTAATGAAGCTCCATGTTGTGCATGTACTGAAAATAATTATTGTTTTGTTGAAAACAAATGTGAAAAAAACTAGTAGTTGAAGCAGAAGGCGATGATGGTGAAGGTGAGTAACAAATTTTTGTTTTTAATGCGTGCCTTGGTTTTGGCGTGCGTGGTGGTTGTGCCTGGGATGGCGGCAACGGATGACGCATGCTTGAACGAAGATAACGATGCAATCGCTGCGGAATTCGCACTGTGTTCAACACACGCATATAATATCGGACGGACAGACAACCCAGATGCAGCTGGACGAAAACTGATGAATGATGTTATCGGTTTGAAAACGACTTTTATTACACAGCAGATGTACAGACAGTACGACCAAATGGAATCTATGCTGAAACGTTTTAAAACACAGTTGGAAAAGGCTGTGTTGACCGCAAACTTAAAAGCCGCAGGTGCAAAAAGTTCCACTGAAACAGACAGTGCAAACAGTTCTTCGTTTAAATCAACAGATCGTAATGTCTTGATGGAAGGTGCCAGAAATTGTGTCGGTATCTTGGACGAATTGGAACAGATACAATGTTATAACGAAAATTATATTCTTATTCGCGACGTAACACAAAATGGGCAAAAACCAACAGTCAATGCAAAAAAACAACTTGCACAAGATATGAAAAATTTGGATGCAAAGAGTTGTACAAATATAAATTCAATGGGGACCAGAGATAATTTTCAGACATGTTTGGATAACTATATCAAGTTGATTCAAGACAAGTATAGGGATGTGCAAAACAATAATAATCAAGCCAATGCATTAAAAGGTTTGTTTGGATCAGGACAGAAATCCGATAGTAAAACCGAATAAAACTGGATTGTTGTGGTTAACACATCGCAATGACCAAGGTGGAAAACGAAAAATCGACACAGGTTCTGTGTCCATTGCATTTCATCACGATTTAAATAAATATAAACTAAATGGTGATTCACCGTTATCGGTATGACGGTAAAAGTGACTAGTGCAGGCAAGAAAATATAAAACTTAAAAACTTATGTCATTCCGTGGCTTGACCACTGGACCCAGGTTATAACTCCGCTATGTCATCCCGTGGCTTGACCACGGGATCTAGGTAAATAAATCTTATAACAAGTTGTTCAAATCATCGTACAAATCACGCCAATCTGGATTGTATTTTTCAATCAAATCTTTTTTCCAATTACGTTGCCATTCTTTTAATCGTTTTTCGTGTTTTATTGCCTCTGTTACATCTTTGAAACGTTCAAAGTAAACAAGTTTGTTAATATTATATTTGCTGGTAAAACCGGGCGTTAAATGATTTTTGTGTTCGTATATTCGTTGTGGCAGATTACTGGTAAATCCAATGTATAGTGTACCATTGCGGTCGCTGGCTAAAATATAAACATAATAATATTTTTGATATGTTGACATGTTTTATATGATATATGACCTGGTTCCCGTGGTCAAGCCACGGGATGACACAGTGAGATTATGACCTGGTTCCCGTGGTCATCCGTCTTTGCTGAGATGTAACCACTGGACCCAGGTTATAACTCCGCTATGATAAAGTATGTATTATTCTTTCTTTAATTGTTCGCGTAATTTGTCCCAATATTCAAGACGCTTTTTTATTTCGCGTTCAAATCCGCGTTCAACAGGAAAATAGTATTTTTGACGACCCATAGATTCAGGAAAACAATTCTGACCGGAAAATCCATTTGCTGTATCTGGGTCGTAAATGTATCCGTCGTTGTATCCTAAATCTTTCATCATTTTTGTCGGTGCATTTAAAATATTTTTTGGTGGCATAAGCGAGCCTGTGGCACGTGCTGCGGCGTATGCAGCCTTTTGTGCCTTGTAATTTCCAATGCTTTTTGGTGCAGTGCCCAGATATATTACCAATTGTGTCAGGGCCAAGTCGCCTTCGGGACTGCCCAGACGTTCGTATGCGTTCCATGCAGCAATCGCAACCTGTAATGCGTTTGGGTCCGCCAGTCCAACATCTTCAACCGCAAAGCGGGTCAATCTGCGAAATAGGTACATTGGATCTTGGCCAGATGTCATCATACGTGCCGTCCAATAAAGTGCTGCATCTGTATCACTGGCACGCAGGGATTTATGCACCGCAGATATTAAATTATAATGTTCGTCGCCATGTCTGTCAGATAATGGTGCACGTTTCTGTACGGCAGTATCCAAGTCGTCCGGCGATAATGGATTTTTAAAATTTGCGTTCGATAAATATTCAACTGTGTTTAATAAAAAACGTGCGTCGCCATCTGCCATTTGTGCCAAATGGGTGCGAGACGCATCCGTCAGTGGCAGTTTCGTATCTAAGAATTTTTCTGCACGTTGTACCAATTCTAATAAATCTTCGGTCGACAGTCCTGACAGTACACCAATGTGACAACGCGACAATAACGCGTTGTTTAAATTAAAACTGGGGTTCTCGGTTGTCGCACCCATGAATACAACTGTACCATCTTCTAGGTATGGTAATAATGTGTCTTGCTGTGTTTTGTTAAATCGATGAATTTCGTCGATAAACAATAATGTATTACGACCAATGTCGCGATTCATGCGGGCAGCATCCATCGCTTTTTTTATGTCAGCTGTACCGGAAAATACCGCAGACATAGGAACAAAATCCATATCAACAGAATTTGCCAATGCACGTGCAATTGTTGTCTTGCCACATCCGGGCGGCCCCCATAATATCAAGTTAGATAATTTCTGGTTGTCAACCATACGACGAACAATGCCGTTTTCACCCAATAATGTCTTTTGACCCACAATATCATCTATGGTGTTCGGACGCATTAAATCTGCAAGTGGTCGTGTCATTTTTACTTGGCTTTTATTTAGAGTTTATTTGTGATATAATAATTGTATTAAAATACAAAGGAAATGGCAAGTTGGTAAATAAAAATTCTGATTTTACGTTGGCTGTGGCAAATCTGGCGGCGGCTGCGATTGCTGCTAATCCGAAATTGTCTATGGAAGAGGCCGTAAAAAATGCACGTAAAATACTGCGTGGTACGTCTGTCACAGATGAACAAATCCAAGATTCTGTGCATCCAGATAAAATTCAATGTCTGGAAGACGGTACATGGCATGTAATGCTACGCAGGTACTTGAAAAGAAAATTTGATCTGACACCACAGGAATATCGGGAAAAGTGGGGTTTGCCAAATGACTATCCTTTTGTCGCACCGTCTTATTCGCGTAAGCGTTCCAAAATCGCCAAAAATACAGGATTGGGGAGGAAATAAATATGCCAGATAAAAAACTGTCCCAAAAATATGGTGATAAAATACGTGTGTTTGCAGATAACATCGCAAAAATACGAACAGAAGTTTTTGATAAGAATGATTTTGAAAATACTGCGTGGAATAGTGTGTTCGAAACATACAAAGATAAACAAGGAAAAACATGTATAGATGTCGATTTGGATAAACTGGCAAAAGTTTTTCAATCAAGAATGGATATGGTCTCGTCGGCTGCATTGTGGTTGGCAGAACATACTGTGCGTGGCTTGAATAAACTGTTGGTAGATAATAAAGTCTTACAAAAGCTGGATGATGTCAGTGTAAAAATCGCAGAAAAAACAAAAAAACCAGCAGCTAATTTAATGAAAAAGCATTCTGGACTGGTTAGTTATTTGACTTACTATGCGGCCGCATCTGTCTTGATTGCTGGGGCTGCAAAAATATCAAACGCAGATAATG
>JBKSMR010000004.1:0-3491 GCA_046881895.1 Alphaproteobacteria bacterium | reverse complement strand
GCAAGCCAAAATAGCCCCGCCACCAATGAACATCATCCCAGACAGTAATTGCCCCATTGTCAATCCCCACGATGTCAGGAAACCGATATGTGCGTCTGGTGCGCGGAATTGTTCGCAAATCATACGGAATATCGCATACAGCATACCCATAATCCCCGCCAATGCGCCCGGAAATTTGCGCAGTTTTGTAAATCTGTACAGGCAATACATTATGATAAACAGTAATGCGCCTTCGGTTGCGGCCTCGTAAAGTGGGCTGGGGTGGCGTGGAATAGTTGTGTCGCCATTAAAGACAACACCCCATGGTGCGTCTGTTGGGCGACCCATAACCTCGCGATTTATAAAGTTTGCAATGCGACCAAAGAACAATCCGATTGGTGCGACAATTGACATGATATCCAGCACAGACCATGGATTTAATTTTCGCTTTTTTGCAAACAAGAATATCGCAATAATTACACCAAGCAATCCGCCATGAAAGCTCATCCCACCGTGCCAAACAGCGAATATGTCCAACGGGTGAAATAAAAAGTACCCCAAATTATAGAATATTACATATCCCAATCGTCCGCCAATAATTACACCCAACACCACTGCGGTCAATAAATCGTCCAGTTGTATCTTGGTAAGTTTTAATGGACTGTCTGATTTTTTTATAATGTTTTTGAAAATAAAATACCCAATAACGAACCCTGCAATATACGCCAGTGCATACCACCGAATATCCAGTCCAAATACAGAAAAGGCGACTGGCGAAATTGGGTTTATTGTTATTGCCATTTTTTATTATTTTTGTTTTACGTTGTTATTATCTTGAAATGTTAATTTATTTTATTATATATTTGTCAAAAGACAAGGAGAAAAGAAAATGGTGGCAAAAAATACAACTATCACAGATACAACAGCCAGAACAGTTGGTAAAACTGCTGGTGGAATCGATTTATATTTCAAGCGTATATTTGCATTGATGTTTTGTGCAGTTGGCGTAACTGCGCTGGCGGCATATATGACTGTTTGGGGTGGTGGATTACAATATCTGTTTAATTTCCAAACAGGTGGAATGTCTGGGCTGTATTATGTAATGTTGTTTGGTGGGTTGGCGTTGTCAATCTGGGCACAGGTTCGTGTATTTCATATGAAACCAACAACCGCAGCATTATTACTGATGCTGTACGCAGTACTGATTGGTGTAACAATGACGCCACTGATTGCAGTTGCATTGTCTGTAAATCCATCTTCTATATTGATGGCGTTTATTGTGGCGGCATTGATGTTTGCATGTATGGCGATGTTTGGGTACAAGACTGTCAAAGACCTGTCGTTCCTGGGCATATTCTTGTTTATGGGTATGATTGGGTTGATTATTATCGGTCTGTTATCGTTTATATGGCCAACAATGTTGGGTGGTGCATTTGGCACAGTTGTAAGTTTTATTGGTGTTCTGATATTCGCATTGTTCACAGCATACGATATGCAAAACTTGAAGCGTGCATATGCATATCTGGGTGACGGAACACAGAAAAATCAGTTGGCGGTTTTAGGCGCGTTGCACTTGTACATATCATTCATCGCAATGTTCCAGTATTTATTAAGTTTGTTTAACAGAGATTAAAAAAGGGGTAAAATATGGCTTATAAAATAGATAAAAGCAAATGTATTGGCTGTGGCACATGTATGGGTATTTGCCCAGTTGGTGCAATCAGTATGGGTGCAGACGGCAAATGCGTAATTGACCCACAAAAGTGTATTTCGTGTGGCACATGTGCAGCTGTGTGTCCTGTTTCTGCAATTGGTCCAGACGCACAATAAAAAAAAGACCGCCGTATGGCGGTTTTTTTATTGTAAAAAGATAAAAACTGTATAAAATACTACACGTTTATAAACGATAAGGATTGAAATATGGCTGCAAAAACAGTAAATGATATTGTCGCGTTGTGCAAACGTCGTGGGTTTATTTTTACAGGTTCTGAAATCTATGGTGGTTTGGGTGGAACTTATGATTATGGTCCATATGGCGTTGAACTGATGAAGAATATTCGTAACGCATGGTGGAATGCGATGATTTATTCGCGTGATGATATCGAGGGATTGGATGCAGCTTTGATTACAAATCGTCTGTTGTGGAAATATTCTGGCCACGAAGCGGGCTTTTCAGATCCATTGGTTGAATGCAAAAAGTGTGGTACACGTATGCGTCAGGATAAAATGAAAGACCTGACAAAATGCGACAATTGTGGCAGTACAGAAATCACAGAACCACGTGCATATCAATTGATGATGGGGTTGTCTATTGGTGCGACTGCTGATGGTGCGATAAATGCATATTTGCGTCCTGAAACAGCGACAACGACTTATACAAACTTTAAAAATGTTTTGGATGCGCGTCCGCACAAGTTGCCATTTGGTATTGCACAAATCGGCAAGGCATTCCGTAATGAAATTTCTCCACGTGGTTTTGTATTCCGTATGCGTGAATTTGAACAGGCGGAAATGCAGTACTTTGTAAATCCTGCCGACGATGAAAAGTTCCATAAAATGTGGATGGATGAACGCTTGGCATGGTGGATAAATGTATTGGGAATCCCTGCGGAAAAGCTGCGTTTCACACCACACGATAAATTGGCACACTATGCCAAGGCTGCATATGACATTGAATACGAATTTCCAGACGGATTTGATGAAGTCGAAGGTATCCACAACCGTCAAGACTTTGATCTGGGGTCACATACCAAGGGACAAAAGGAATTTGAAATCCACGCAAATGTATTGGAAAACAAAGACAGTACAACAAAATTGTCTTATTCTGACCCACAAAGTGGCGAAAACTTTATCCCATATGTAATCGAAACAGCGATGGGTGTAAATCGTGCAATGTTGGCAGTGATGCTGGAAGCGTATAACGAAGAAGACCTGGGCGATGGTAAAACACGTACTGTATTAAAGTTAAAGCCAGCCCTGTCGCCGGTCAAGGCAGCGGTTATTCCATTGGCACGTAATGTTCCAGAATTGTTGAATATTTCAAATGACATTGTTTCGCGTTTGCGTAAACTGGGCATTGGCCGTATTGAATTGGAAAATTCCGGTAATATCGGCAAGAACTATCGCAGACATGACGAAATTGGAACGCCAGTTTGTATCACTGTTGATCATCAAACAATGGAAGATAATACGGTAACATTGCGCTATCGTGACACGATGGAGCAGGTACGTGTTCCAGTTGATGATGTTGTACCGCGTGTACTGGAAATTATCACTAAATAAAAAATCCCCGTTTGGGGATTTTTTTATAATATAAAAAAAGAACTTTTAAAAACTCATGTCACGCCTAGCATAGTTTTTTGTCACGCCTAGCGAAGGCATTTTTTTGTCATCCCTGCGAAGGCAGGAATAGGGTCTAAATAGTGCGAGCAAAGCGAGCTAAAATTGAATATCGTGCAAGTGTGAAATCTATAAATTTAAAAGTCCCACTCCTGCCTTCGCAGGAGTGACAA
>JBKSMR010000003.1:0-7176 GCA_046881895.1 Alphaproteobacteria bacterium | reverse complement strand
GGTCTGTATGCACAATTTCAGTTTGTTTTTGTTCACGAACTTTTTTGTCTTTTTTTGTATAAACAATCTGATAAGGGATTGCATTTGCATCACAAAAATCCATCAAATCTAAATCAGAATCACGTGCACCAATTCGCGAATCTATCAAAATAAACAAACGCTTTAACTGACTGCGATTTAACAGATATTCTTCTAATCTTTGCAACCAGCGCATTGCGTCCATCTTGGAAACCTTGGCATAACCATAACCTGGCAAATCCACAATCATAATTCTGTTATCCAGATTAAACAGATTTAAACTTTGTGTTCGCCCAGGCGTATTAGAAGTACGTGCAATCGGAATCCCCACAATTGCATTTATCAACGATGATTTACCAACATTACTGCGTCCGATAAACGCATATTCTGCAAATTGTGTTTTTGGCAAAGATTTCACCGTTTCAAAACTGCCCACAAATTTAATCATTATTTATTCCCTGTTTCTAGCAATCGTTTATACGCTTCTTTTTTTGAAATACCGGCCCGCGATGCTAAATCAGCTGCCGCACTTTTCATTGAAGTCGCCGCAATATCATTCACAATATCGCTGATTTCTGCATCTGTCATTTTATATTCAGGCCGCGGTCCAACAACGATAACAATTTCCCCACGTGGCGGTGTTATCTTCATCAAGTCAGACGGATAACCAATAATTGTTTCTTCATGAATTTTTGTAATTTCACGAACAATTGCAATTTTGCGTTCTGGCATAACGCGTGCAAAAGCCGCAATTGTATTCATAACACGATTTGGACTTTCATAATAAATTATTGTATGTGGGATTTTATTATCATCACGCAGCTTCTTTTCATCAAAGAACCCACAGAATGTAAACCTATCTGTTGGAAACCCAGATAACACCAACGCAGAAATTGCAGCCACCGGTCCCGGCACAACGAATACAGGCACCCCTGCTTCGCGTGCAGCGCGCACCAATCTGAATCCAGGGTCGCTAATTCCAGGCATGCCTGCATCACTGACCGCAGCGATTGTCATACCATTTTGCATTTTTTCAATTAAATCTGGGACAACATCACGCTCGTTATGTTCATGACAAGAAATGCGTTTTGTTTTAATTTCAAAATGTGACGCCAATTTACCAAACACGCGTGTATCTTCGGCTGCGATTAAATCAACAGATTGTAAAACCTCTATCGCGCGTGACGACATATCAGACAAATTTCCAATTGGAGTACCAACAATATAAAGCCCTGATTGCATTTAGAATCCTTTTATAGTAAAATGATACAAAATAAAATGGATTTTTCAATGTATATAAATAAAATTTTTACATATTTGTTGGCTATTTTAGCTTTATCAGGCTGTACCGTTGGCAACTACGTCGGCGACAGCGATTGGTCTGTATCTGACGATACATTTGTTGGCACACCTGCTGACTTAAAACAAATACAAGCTTCAAATATATACGGCACATACGAAGATGACATAAACCACCGTATTGCTGTGCTGTTACCACTGTCTGGCACCAACGCCCAGATTGGCAAATCCATACGTCAGTCTGTTGAAATGGCGGTACTGGAACACAAACGTCCAGATATATCTGTATCTTTTTATGACACATATGGAAATATGAACGATGCTGCGACAAATGCATTGGCGACAAATCCAGATATTATTATTGGCCCATTATTCGCACAAAACACACATATCATAAAAAGAAACAAATTATCTGAAACACCTGTTTTATCACTGACATCTGACGCAAATGCGGTTGGTGACGGCGTTATGTCTATGGCACTAATGCCAACAAATGCGGTCGAAGAAATCGTAAAACAAATCAAGTCAGACGACATTAAAAACTTTATAATTATCGCACCTGATACAAATTCAGGCCATACGATGGCGGGCACCGCAAAAATTGCTGCATCTACTTATGAAATGCCACTTATCGGGATATTTTATTATACCGAAAAAGATTCTGATTCAATTAAAAACGCGGCATTATCTGCATCTATGTATAACACACGCACAGCTGCCCACACTCGCGTTCGTCAGGTTATATCAGATGTCTTGACCAACGAAACATTATCCCCAATTGAAAAGTCAAATTTGCACACCCAATTGGAAAAACTGGAAAAAACAGAAACTGTCGGAAACGTACCATTTGATGGAATATTATTCTTGGGCAATGGCGATGATACCAAGGCATTGGCATCATTCTTGCGTTACTATAATGTCGGTGCACGCGATGCAGCGTTTTATGGAACACCAATGTGGGACGGTTCTGATATCGCATCTGATTATACGCTAAGCGGTGCGAAATACGCAACCCTGCCTGCGACAAATACTAAATTTGCTGCCACATACGAACAAGTATATGGTGTTGCACCAAATCGTTTGGCTGGATTTGGATATGACGCAACAAATTTTGCGATTGGAATGATTCATTCTAATAAATCAAATGCGGAATACTTGTTATCGCCCAGTGGTTATATTGGCACAGACGGCATATTCAGGATTAAACAAAGCGGTTCCAACGAACGTGCATTGCGTATTATGCAATTAAATGGTTCTGGCACGCCATCTGAAATCAGACCTGCCCAAACGAACTTTATTGCACCGCTATACAGCATAAATCCAACAGAAATAACACCTGCGTCTGCTATGGATCTGGAAACGATTGGTATTGACCCAGACGATTATGTTCGCCTGCCAGAAAGATTGCGTGATAAATACCGCAGTAAAACAATCGGTGCAAATATCAAAACAAAAACAACACCAATCCAAGAAAATATTGTAACTGTTGAATCTGATAACACTGTTATAAAGCCAGCTGAATTTGAATCTGCGAAACAAGAATCGGTGAAACGCACATATATCGAAGAATACGAAATAATAGAAGAATAAAAACGCCACCGCTATCTGACTTTCCACAAACAATCAAGACTGGACGTTTAACATTATATGAAAAAAACAGAAATAAAAAACACCCCAAACGGGGTATTTTTTATTTCTGGTGGGAGTGGCTGGGACCCTCGATACACAATAATTAAAATCAAAAAAATCTTGTTCCGGCGATTTTTTAAGATTTTTATAATTGTATATTCTCGTATTCGCTCGGCATAAATGCCTACGCGGCAACCGTAACGATTTCGCTTCGCTTTACTCGCAAAATCTACTTGTTGTCGAACATGCTTCTAATCCATAAGCCACGTCCACAGAAATAAAAAACACCCCAAACGGGGTGTTTTTATTTCTGGTGGGAGTGGCTGGATTCGAACCAGCTCAGGCTTAAGCCAACAGATTTACAGTCTGCCCCGGCTCTCCAACTCCGGCGCACGCCCAATCCTTGGTGCGGGCAGCGGGAATCGAACCCGCATTTCAAGCTTGGAAGGCTTGCATACTAGCCTTTGTACTATGCCCGCAACAAAATCAAAGCCTTGTGATTATATAATAAATGAAATCAAAATCAAGACTTTATTTATAGAAAATAAAAATTCACACAACACCACCTACGATAGATATGATAAAAATCGTCATTCCCGCGAAGGCGGGAATCCAATGCGTCGCAGACAGTTATTCTTTTGTTCCTGCGGGGCAATGGATACCCACCTGCGTGGGTATGACAGGGAATCGCACCCCCAACTCGTGATTAGCATATAAAATAAATTAGAATGATTCAGATACACGCAGTGCCGGCAATGTAGTGTACAGACGCTACATGAATTGCCGGCACTGCGGGTAGATGAATTATTATAATTTATTTTATTTGATTGGTGGGAAACAATCACCCCCACTTTTCGGACAACAATTATACCCTAAATCGCCCATTTCGGTATAAACCTCGCCCGCACAGCAACCATGCTTGTCTGTTGGGGTACCGTCTGGGCAATTCAGTGGTACGCCAAAAGAAAAAGAATCAAGATTTGCATAAATCAAAATACCAATTACGGCACCCAACAAAAAAGATACAACCAACGCAACCCAAGATTTATTCTGCGATTTTTGAACTTTATTACTTGCTATTTTTTTTGCATTTTTTTTCATATTATTGTTCCTTTTTTGTTATTGGTGGGAAACAGTCGCCGCCACTTTTTGGACAACATGCAAAAACCGCATTTCCCAAGTCTTTAAACATTTCGTCCCCACAGCACCCAAACCTATTTGGTTTTGCACCATCTGCACATAAACCTGCCGCCAGATTTGCATCGATTTGTTCTGCTGTCAATTCTGGTACAGTCGATTCAACCACTTCTTCTATTACAGTTTCTGAAACAACAGGTTCTTGTTCTGTAATAATTTCATCTGCAACATATTCTTCAACGACAACCTCGTTCTGACCGGACACACGTCTAGTAGACGCACTGCGTGCACAAGTACTGCGATATTGAACCTTTAAATTTTCCAATTCAAAATACGCATCATCGTCTGTTTCGGCCATTGGTGTCAATTCTGATATTTTCTTTTGCATATCGGAACAAGACATACGTTCAACCACCACAGGTGCATATTCTTCATCTATGTATTCTTCATACTCTTCTTCGCAGTATGCACCAGTTGTGATAACGAACCCCAATAATGCCACCAGTATTTTCATGTAATCGCCTTTATTGTCCGTTTATAATTTTTTCAACTTGCAAGATAAAGTCAATTGTTGGTTCTGTCAGTTTTTTCGCAGTTTCGAAAATTTCCTGTGCTGCTGCTTGCATATTCAAACGCTTGTAAGTTTCAACAACTTCGATTGTTTCATCTTCGTCGAATTCATCGTCTTCCAGTGCGCGTGCAATTTCCAGTTCTTGTTTTGCCAATTCAACATACTTTGCTGAATTTTCTGGACAACCACGTTCAGACAAATTTGCATAAATTTTTGCACGGTCAATTCTCTCATCTGCACTGGCACGATTATTTGCATACGGCAATCTTTCTAATAAAGACGCTTCTATTTGCTGACATGTAGATTTCATAGTTTGTGCACCACCCAAAGATTCAATTATCATCATTTCGCGTGCAATTGCGTCACGATATTTAACCTTGTTTGCATCACAACCGTGTTGGAACAACGTTTCATAAACATGAACATTTGCCTGATGGTCGTTAATATCATCTGAATTTTCATCATATAACCAACGCAGTTGAATTTCTTCAATAACAGCACATGTTTCTTTTTGTTCTGACACCTGCTGAACATCTGCATTTTGTTTTGGTGCGACATTTTTCTGTGTGATCCCAACGCCCACCATAACACCACAAACAAACAGCATTATAAACGCCAACCAACCCTTGATTTTTTGTGAACGAGTATATACACACTTGTAAGTCTGATTTGATTGTACTTTTTTCATAACTCTCTCCCTTTTATTTTTCTCTATTATACTATTGAACGATTCCGTTGTGAATAGTTATTTTTCTATCTGCCCTGTCTGCCAGATTCATATCGTGTGTAACGAACAACATTGCCATTTTATTTTTACGCACGATATCCAACAACAAATCAAACACAGCACCCGCATGTTGCGGGTCCAAGTTACCCGTTGGTTCGTCTGCCAATAATATATCAGGATTGTTTGCCAATGCGCGTGCCAGTGCAGTACGTTGTTGTTCACCACCACTCATTTCCCCAGGGTGATGAGCCGCACGATGTGCAACATTTGTTGACTTTAATAATTTTATTGCACGTGCGTTTGCAACATCTTCGTCCATACCATTTGCCAACATTGGCAAAGTTACATTTTCCAATGCGGTAAAGTCAGACAACAAATTATGCTTTTGATAAACAAATCCGATTTTATTTCGTCTGACCTGAGTACGCATATCTTCATCCATCTTATGTACCGGCACACCGCCGACAACAATACTGCCACCGCTCGGTTTATCTAATAATCCCACGCATTGTAATAACGTAGATTTACCACAACCAGATTGTCCAACCAGTGCAATAATTTCACCACGATGCAAATCAAACCCACCCCCACGCAAGATATGCAATGGCTGACCACCTTCGATAAACGTCTTTTTAATATCACGCACAGACAGAATAACATCGCCCTGCTTTACCCTTGATAAAGAATCTAAAATATTCGCCATTTACAAATCTTCCTTTTATTCGTTACGCAATACCTCTACTGGGTCTGTGTTTGCAGCCTTCCATGCAGGATATAATGTCGCCAAGAATGCCAATGCAACCGCAATAAATGCGATTCCCAATACATCTGTCAAAACCAATTTAGATGGTAATTCAGATAAATAATATAATTCTGCTGGGAACAAATCGCGCCCTGTCAGCCACTGAAAAAACTGACGAATTGGTTCAATATAGATTGCAACCAAAACCCCCAATATTGTTCCAAAGAACGCACCAATAACACCGATAGATGTGCCAGACAATACAAATATCTTCATCATAGATTTACGCGACACACCAAATGTACGCAGTACTGCAATATCTTTGTTTTTATCTTTGACCAGCATAACCAGCGACGACACAATATTAAACGCAGCCACAATCACAATCAGCAACAATATCAAGAACATAACATTTGATTCAACCTGCAACGCCCCAACAAATCCACGATTTAAATCACGCCAATCACGAACAACAAAACCTTCGGGCAACAATCGACCCAAAGATTCTGCAACACTTGTCGTGTCTTCTGGATTTTTCAAGAACAAATCAATATGCGTAACAGAATTTGGAATATTTAAATACTTTTGTGCTGTTTCCAATGGCATAAATATATAGCCAGAATCATATTCATACATTCCCATAAAGAAAGAACTGACCACAGGATAAGACATAATACGTGGCATCGAACCAAATGGTGTTGGTGTTGCACCATTTGCAGACACCAGCGATATCTTGTCCCCCATACCGACACGCAACGCACGGGTCAGCGACGCACCAGCCACCAATTCGCCATCATTAACTGCAGACAAATCACGTCCATAAATACGTGTACCATTTTGCGTTTTTGCCGCCAAGTCATTCATACGAATACCACGCACCATCGCACCAGTATTATTACCATTTGCAGTTGTCATAACCTGCCCTTCGGCAATTGGAACAATACCTGTTACATTTTCTGTAATAACCTTGTTCTGTTTCATTTTTTCAATCAAGAAATCAAAGTCTGCAATTGCACCATCTTGATGATAAACGACAACATGACCATTCATCCC
>JBKSMR010000002.1:0-25362 GCA_046881895.1 Alphaproteobacteria bacterium | reverse complement strand
TGTTCCTGCATTACATACAGCACATTCATTCCACTGTGCAACCAAGGTTTTATTGCCTGTTGTACCTTTTACAATCTGTTTGATTGCAGTTCCGTTTTCTGTCCAGCCGTTGAATGTATATCCATCACGTGTTGTTGTTGGCAATGTAAACGCATCTTCAATCGTATATGTTTTACTTGCAACCGTGCTACCACCATTTGCATCGTATGTAATGGTGTATTCAATTGGTTCGCATTCTTGTGAACCAGTTTTCTTTTCATAGCCTGTTTCACATTCTGCAATTACACATTCCGCATTATCAGAACATACATATGTTTTGCTTCCTTTGTCGTAATAACATCTTTTTGTACCATTACCACCAGCTACAGAACACGCAAATGTCTTGTAACATTCGGTTATGTCAGACGCAAATTCTGTATCTGTAACACCATTGTCCGGACATGCATAGCGTTGTAAAAAGATAGCATACTGATCATAAAATTCCGCACTTTCTGGTTCTGGCAAATCATCAGACCATTCGCCGGTTGTTATGAATGTCTCGGCAGATGGCGACCAATAGTTCTTGCCAACAGGTTTACAGAAATCGTTTAAAAATTCTGTTCGTGAATTTCTTGTGTTTAATATGCCAAATTCTTCTTCTTCTACTGTATAAGGATATCGCATATCAGAATAATAACCACCCGCACACACAAACGGAATACCCTGGCACATGCCATTATAAATATATTCGTCTTCGTGGTTACCGTATCCACAATATACACCAAATACACCACGTTTGTTTATATCATTATTTGGATTATATGCCGCATCTTGTTCCATACCTTGAATTGGCGGAAATGTGCTGTCAACCCATTCTTCTGCAATCACATAGGTTACACTACAATCATCAACCAAATCACGTACGCCATTTTCATTTATATCCATGAATTCATTGAATACTATAGCATATGCCCCAATATCATTATGAGGTGCTGGACATTCGATTTGTTCATTGTTTCCTGGGCAATAATACCCCAACGCACAGTCAGCCCAATCGGCATATACAATAACCGTATTATCAGGCAGGGCAGAAGATACAGTTATAGTATTCCCAGAAATCGTTGCAGCGTTATTATGTGTTGCCCAACCATCAAACACATAGCCAACACGTGTAACCGTATTTGTAGATAAAGTGCATGGCTGACCATATGTACATCCGGTATCTGATATTGTACCGGTCCCACCGTGGGTATCGTATTTAACAGTATATGTATTCGCTGTCCACTGGGCGTACAGATCTACTATTGCACCGTTTGTGCTGGTTAAATTACTTACACCCTGATCGACTGTGTAACCGGTACCACTGCCATCTGCCGCTGTATTCCAACCCGCAAACGTATATCCCGGACGTGTAAATGTGTTTGCAGACAATGGCCCAGCGCTGTTATATATATGCGTACTGTTTTCCATTGTGCCAGTACCACCATTGGCGTTATAGCGTACATAATATGTATTTGCTGCACATGTCGCATATTCAAACACATACTTATCCTCTATGACCATAAACTCATCGCCTGCAGGTGCAACACCATGATAGCCAGTATTACATTCATATACCGCCCACCATGTCTCGTCTCCCAAGACATTACAATCACCGGTCAAATCATGTGATTGACTCATACAGAACGGATAATCGTTCAACGCCACAGGATCAGAATGATATCCTATCAAACTGCCTTTATTCAAACTGTTGTCATCATAGCACATAGGAATGCCACTATCATAAACTACAGTACATTTTTCATCACGATATGCAACGTCTGGCTGACCAGATTTTACATAAAACAAACCGCAATCATCTTCACCATTTCGCACAATGCCATCATATACAAAACGAAGCGTCACACTGTTACAGCGAGGTTCCCAAAGTTCTGGGTAAACATAAATGTATCCGCCATCTGCCCAGAAATCTGCAGGAAAAGAATCAGGATCAGAAGCATGTTTAATCATATGTATGATATCGGGGGATTCTGATTCAAATGGGATCGTTTCTTCGTGATACCCATCAAAATCAGCAAACCACGCAACCAAATCATACCCTTCTTTTGAACATACGTTCTTATCTAATATACACGACACATCTGTCGTAGAACATATTTGTGTTCTTGTGACATTTTCCCCATCACACATATAATAGATTGTGACATCACGTCCATCTAAAACCCACTGTGCATACAGATTTACTGTTGCACCGTTTGTGCTGGTCAGATTTGTTACACTGGCTCCGTCAGAATAACTGGTGCCTGTACCGTCTGCATTGGTATTCCAACCATTAAACGTATAGCCCGTACGTGTAAATGTGTTTGTAGACAATGTCTTGGCTACGTTATACGTATGACTGCTGTTCGACATTGTGCCAGAACCACCATTGGCGTTATACTGTACGGAATATGTAATCGTCTGGGAACCACCACCAGATCCACAAGTTTCACCATAATAATCTTCCGTAGCATAACCACTATTGAGCGAAACAGGCAACAAAACAAACGATTCTGATGTTCCGTATGTAAAATCACCACCAGACTCGCCACAATACGATGCATCTATTCCAAGAACATCACATATCCCCCTGTTATTAGCAGCACCCAGATTATAATCATATCCCAATGGTTTCCAAGCAGAACTAAAAAGATCTTGGGGATACGAACCTATTAAACTATTCGCATAGCTGACAAAATTTTCACTAACCCAAGCCTCATTGTCCAACGAAGGACCATTCAACATCGAATTAAACTCATCGGCAGATAAAATGTCGTGACTCTGTGGTGCCGGACAATCCGGCGTTCCGTACGCATCATATGCACATGATATATTCAAACCCTCCAAAGAACTGCGGCAGCCATTCAAAGCACGTATCAGGTTGACATAACGCCCATTCTTGGTCGTATACGCCAGTGGCAACAACCCCTTGGTGCTATTGAAATCACCTATGAGATCCGCGTCAAAATACGCTGAAGTTGGATCACCAGCCGCCAAAACAAAACCATCACCAGTCATATTGTCCATATTCATCAAATGATACATAATATCACCTGGGTGATTCATCAAGATCTTGGTACTTATATTCTCACTAAAACCATCACGCCACATACCCGTATCATAAAGTGACGTACCGTCAACAATCATTGGATAACCAGACTTTATCTCATTGTCCTTTGATGGAATAACATAACATGAAATACGACGTTCGATATAAAGGTCGCGAACATTTTGCCCTGTTATCTGCTCTATCATACTTGAATCACGTTCATAAGAACCGTTCGCACTCATCGGGTTACTTATATACCGATCCATCATTTCATACAGCCCCTCTTGTTCAAGGACGTCTAATGAATAAAGATATAAATCTGCCACATTGTGCAATGTCGTACTACAATCGATTTCACGATTACCAAAGAACCAACATTGACCTGTTTCGGGGGTAAAACTGAACGCGTTCAACCATTTCATCGCACCAAGGGCAGTATCAAAATGCAATTCATCCGCCAGTGCTTCATAATAGTTCAAGTCACTATCTGTCTTATGTGCATACTGTGCGTCTAAAAATTGACAGCGAACAATTGGGTTTTCTATATCTGATGCAATTTCATCGCTCACATAATTCAAAATATCACCCAATGTCCAGCTATCAAATTCATCAAATTGGTCACTAAACATACCATATGTCGTATAATCCATATCCGGATGATATGGCACATAGTCCAGTGTATCTGTAATACGTACACCGTCAACAGATCCACTGATGAATGAATTTTCTGGTAACACATTAAAATTGACAACCAAACCCAGATCGCCACCACCGCCATCATGCGACATTGAATCGGAAAAATAATATCCTACAAATTCGTTCCATTTTGCAGATACAGTAATTGTATTATCAGGCAGGGCAGAAGAAACAGTTATAGTATTCCCAGAAATCGTTGCAGATGCATTGTTTTCTGTCCAGCCATTGAATGTATAATCATCACGTGTAAACATATTTGTTGATAATGTGCAAGGCTGACCATATGTGCACGTGGTATCCGCCATTGTGCCGCTGCCACCATTGGCATTATATTTTACAGTATATGTATTCGCTGTCCAATGGGCGTACAGTGTTGTATCTTCGGTAAATCTAGTATAATCAACTATAATCGCACCATCTTTATCTATAACCTTTTCACCACCATTTTGTGCAGTATAATACCCAGTAAATGTATAACCATCACGCACCGGTACAATTACGCCATCTATTTCACTGCCGTCGGTGTCTACCCATAAATCAGCATAAATTTCTAGAAAGCTGCCCGAGCCACCACTACCACCATTGTCGTCTAAGGTAATCGTGTATTCGTTCGCTGTCCATTGTGCATACAGATTTATCGTTGCGCCGTTTATCGGGGTTAAACTACTTACACCCTGATTGACCGTGTAACTGGTACCTGTACCGTCTGCCTCGGTATTCCAACCCGCAAACGTATATCCCGGACGTGTAAATGTGTTTGTAGACAATGGCCCGGCGCTGTTATATGTATGCGTACTGTTTTCCATTGTGCCAGTACCACCATTAGCATTATATTTTATATAATATGTATTCGCTTTCCACTGGGCGTACAGATCTACTGTTGCACCATCTGTACTGGTCAGATTTGTTACACTGGCTCCGTCAGAATAACTGGTACCTGTACCGTCTGCCGTGGTATTCCAACCATCAAACGTATAGCCCGTAAGTGTAAATTTGTTTGTAGACAATGTCTTGGCTATGTCATACGTATGACTGCTGTTCGACATTGTGCCAAAACCACCATTGGCGTTATACTTTACGAAATATGTAATCGGAGTTCCACAAATTTCATCATAATAATCTTCCGTATCATAACCACCATCAGCATGAACAGGCAACAAAACAAACGTTTCTGATGTTCCGTATGTAAAACCACCACCAACAGAATCACAATACGATGCTTCAATTCCAAGTGCAGAACATATAACCTCGTTATTAGTACTGCCCATAACAAGGTCAGTTCCCAATGGATTCCAACTGCCATTCGGATTTTGGAACGAATAATCCTGTAAATTAACCGCATAATCGACAAAATTTTCACTAACCCAAACATCATTGACCAACGAAGGATCATTCAATATCGAATTAAAACCAGCAACATCCAAGATGTTATCAGAGAGTGGTGACGGACAATCCGTCGTTCCATACTCATCATACGCACACGATAGATTCGGATACGTCACAATACCATTACATTGATTCAAACCACGCACCAAGTTGACATAACGCCCATTCTTGGTCGTATACGCCAGTGGCAACAACCCTTTGGTGTGACCGAAATCACCTATGAGATCCGCGTCAAAATATTCTGAATTTGGATCGCCGGCCGCCAAAACAAAACCATCACCAGTCAGATTGTCCATATTCATCAAGTGATACATAATATCACCCGGATGATTCATCAAGATCTTGTTACTTATATGCTCACTAAAACCATCACGCCACATATCAGTATCATAAAGTGACGTACCGTCAACAATCATTGGATAACCAGACTTTACATCATTATCATCTGATGGAATAACATAACATGAAATACGACGTTCGATATTAAGTTCGCGAACATCTTGCCCTGTTGTCTGCTCTATCACATTTGAATCACGTCCATAAGAACCGTTCACACTCATCGGGTTTTCTATATACCGATTCATCATTTCCACCAAACCCTCTTGTCCAAGGACGGTTAATGAATTACGATATAAATCTGCCACATCACGCAATGTCGTACTACAAGCGATTTCACGATTACCAAAGAACCAACATTGACCCGTTTCGGGGGTAAAACTGAACGCGTTCAGCCATTTCATCGCACCAAGGGCAGTATCAAAATGCAATCCATCCGCCAGTGCTTCATAATAGCTCAACTCAGTATCTGTCTTATGTGCATATTGTGCGTCTAAAAATTGACAGCGAACAATTGGATTGTACAAAACACCAAAATCAGTGATATTATCTTGAATATAAGCTAAAATCTCACCCAACGTCCAGTCGTCAAATTCATCAAATTGGTCACCAAGCATACCATATGTCGTATAATCCATATCCGGATGATATGGCACATAGTCCAGTGTCTCTGTAATACGTACACCGTCAACAGATCCACTGATGAATGAATTTTCTGGTAACACATTAAAATTGACAACCAAACCAAGATCGCCACCACCGCCATCATGCGACATTGAATCGGAAAAATTATATTCCGCATAGGCGTTACATGTAAACAGCAATGCAAAAACGCATATAACGCATGCACCAAATAACCGTTTGATTTGTCTATAAAAACCAAGCATTTTTCAACCTTTCCTACAAAAATATTCCTTATCCTTGTAAGTCATGCTAGTACATATTCAAAAATAGAACAAGCATATTTTTATATGTCTGAAAAAAATTTTTTATTATTGAAGATTTTATTCAGAAATCACTTTTTTCATCATAATCGCATCCACTCCGTCATAATAGCCGGCACGAACGCCTATTTCTGAATATCCATTTGATTTATATAATTCGCGGGCAGGGCTGTTATTTTCTGCCACTTCCAAGAAAATAGTTTTTACACCAGATTTTTTAAGTTCATTTTCCATAATGCCCAACATTGCACTGGCAATACCAGCCTTGCGGGCATCAGGATGAACGCCGATTGTGATAATTTCTGCCTCGTCTAATACTGTTCTATAGACAATAAAACCATTTTGACTGGCAATAATTTCACAACCAGATTTTTTTAAATCGGCAAAATCTTCCGTCGTCCACGGATTATGCGGAAAGCATAATTTATGAAGATTTGCGACCGACTCAAACAATTTATTCCATTACTTTTTGTCTTTTTTGCCCCAAAGGTCTTAACCACCGAGGAAAACTTCTTTGTTTTATAACACTGTTGTATTTTTCTTTTAATTTATCATGAATAACCAACGCATAACTGCCTGTTGTTGCATATGTAGCAGTTTTGTTTTTTACTGTAATATCAACAAACAACTTGCACTTTGCAACTTTTCTTGTTGCAACATCATCTGTTCTTTCTACTCGAATAAAAGCATCTTTATCTTCGATTGAATAACAATGTACAGACATACCGTCTTTTGTTTCCATTGTATAAAGAACTTTATTCTTCTGGATTGCACGTTCTAAGACACTTCCGTAAGAGTCCAGTAATTCTTGTAAAGAAACCTTTGTTTTTTCTGCTTTTGCAGCCATATTTTATCCTTTTTATTTTTCTTTATACCACCCACACAAAACAACAGGGCAGTGGAATGTTATACTAGCACCTATATTTTTTTATGCAACTGTTTTATTATTTAGTTTTAGACGGACGATACGCAGAATCCTTTCTAAGCCTATAATACATAGAACCATAACTGCGTTGTAGGTCTTTATTATATTTATCCAAAATTGTTAAATAATATCCTTGTGCAAAGTCACCACAAATCTTGAATGAGATCCCTTCTTTTTTTATCTTGGCACAAAACATATATTTTGGCTTTTTTTGTAATTTAGGATCTAACATTTTTAGTACAAAAACATAAATATCTTTTGTGTCTACATAATAACGATGGGCGTTATACACAGATATTTTGTCTGTTGTATAAGTAATGCGATTATCTCTAATAACATCGTCAACCTGTGTGGCGTACTTTTCTAAGAAGTCTTGCTGTGATATTTCTTTCATTTTTATTTCTCTTTTTTATTCTGTTCAGCATAGCTTGGACGCAAATACATTGGCACCACAGGTTCTGTATTACCAGACGCCAGTTTATCCGTTATGATTTTTACCCCCAACCTTAAATCAAACGGACGATGTCCAACAGTTCGCGGCCATTCCATTTGTTTGACTTCCAATCCTTCTATTTCCATTGTTTGTGGCGACAACCCATTTGCCGCAACAAAAAAATCCCCACGCCCAGATTCAATCGCAACAAACGCATCTGGCGTTTGTGCCAAATACAAATCAAACGCGCTAATTCCGACCACAGGGATATTTAATCCCATTGCAATTCCCTTGGCATATGCAATACCCAAACGAATCCCTGTAAAACTACCCGGCCCGACAACCACGCCAATTGCGGTAATATCAGACCAGTTTGCACCCGATTGAGTTAAAAACTTTTCACATTCAACGGGCAGGGCAACAGACTGTTTTTCAACCTGAACAGATGTATATTTATCGTCCAGTACAAATTCCAAATTATTTCCTGATGTATTTATAATTAAAATCATGCACGCACCCCAAAACCAATCTTTTTCGCAAAGCCGGCAGACTTACGCAACGACAACAGCTTATCTATTTTTTCTGGTGTAAATTCTGTTTTAACATCTGCACAGTCATTTTCCAACAATTCGCGACGCAAAACCGCGGTAATTTCGCGTTGCAGTTCACGCACGCCTTGTTCTGATGTATAGTTTTGAACAATATGTTTTATCGCATCATCTGACATAACGATATTTTCAAGATTCCAACCTGTATCACGTGCAGAACGCTTAATCAAGTGTTCACGTGCGATACGAACTTTCTCGTCCATTGAATATCCAGGTATTTCAATAATTTCCATACGATCTTTTAACGCATTTGACAAATTCAAACTATTCGCGGTTGCGATAAACAAAACGTTGGACAAATCAAAATCTACTTCCAAATAGTGATCGCGAAAAGTCTTGTTCTGTTCAGGGTCCAGAATTTCCAATAATGCTGATTCAGGATCACCACGCCAATCACGTCCCATTTTATCTATTTCGTCCAAGACAATCACAGGATTATTTGTCTTACAACGCTTTAACGCGTCCATAATACGACCTGTTTGTGCACCAATATAAGTCTTGCGATGACCGCGGAAATGTGCTTCGTCAGAAATTCCGCCCAATGATATACGCTGATATTTACGTCCCAGTGCATGTGCAATAGATTTTCCTAGCGACGTCTTACCAACCCCAGGTGCACCAACAAAGCACAAAATACTACCTTGATTAGCACCAGTCTTTTTCATAACCGCAATATGTTCCAAGATACGCTCTTTAACGCTGTTCATACCAGAGTGTTCTGCATCCAACACATCGCGTGCATTATGTAAATCAAGCATTCCTTCATCAGATTTACCCCAAGGCATCGCCAACAATTCATCTAAATAAGTTTTAAGTAATCCACCTTCATTAGACATTGGCGACATAGAACGCATACGTTTCCATTCATTCAAAGCTTTTTCTTTGGCATCGTCTGGCATAGCAGAATTTTGAATTTTCTTGCGAATATTTGCCGTGTCAGCCTCGCCATCATCTTCGCCCATTTCATGCTGAATTGCGCGCATTTTTTCTTGTAATATTGCCTCACGTCGGCCGTTTTCCATTTGCTGATGAATACGTCTGTTAATTGAATCTTCAATCTTTACAGATTCAAACATCAGTTTTATTTCTTCGATTAAAATAGTAAGTTTTTCTGCCCAGCTGCCTGCACGCAGAACACGCACAGCCACTTCTGTTTCAATATCTGTCGTCTGAATCACAGAATCTATAAATGCGGGCAATGGATAGTTTGCAATTATATTACGCAATTTATCCATCTTGAATTTGCGTGTTGCATTGGACAGCGCTTGTACGTTATCGGCCAAAATATCACGCAATACCAATGTTTGTTCGACATTCATATCGTCTTGGATTTCCAACGGTGTTATATCAGCAGTAAATACACCATCATTCACAGTAATATCAGACAAGTTTACAACACCGTGCGTTTTAATCAGTGCATGAATTGCACCGTCTGGCATCGTCAGAATATGTACAACATCGCCAATTGTGCCGACATTATAAATATCTTCGGGCATTGTTGGATAATTCCACGAATGTTGTGGTGTTAAAACAATTTGACCATGTCCGTCACCAGCAGCACTTTTGATACAGCTTATAGACATTGGATTATCTATTAAAACAGGCACCGCCAGCATTGGCGACACGACCAAATCACGAAAAGGCAAAACATATTTCTTCATAGCAAAACCAATATAGATATTTTTCGTAATATTTCAAGTGGACAATACATATAATCCCCCTGGGTGAACAGGGGGGAATTATTACTTTTGTATAAAGTGTACACTATATTGCGGTTTTTTGTCATTACCCAATGCCGCACGCACAACCTTGTTAGATGCAACCTGAACCGCACGATGCAGATTGTTTTTATCTTTGCGTTCTGCCTTGGTCAAACCATCTATGGCCTTGGCAATTTCAATCTGAATTTGACGCTTCATAAAGCCCGTTTCATCCGTTTCAAAGATACCCGCACTGGAAACTTCTGGAACACCTTTCAAGAATCCACGCTTGTCAATTGGCAACGTTACAAACACAGCACCATTTGATGCAATCTTTTTACGGTTTTTATAAACCTGATCGTTTGCACTGCGTTCTGTTTCACCTTCCATGACAACATAGCTCGTATCGATTGTTTCTGCGACATATGGTTCTTTGCCGTCTGATAACGCGATCATTTCACCGTTATGCACAACCATCATATGTTTTGCACCACCACGTTCCATTGCCATTTTACCGTTCAACATTTCGTTAATATAGTCACCATGCATTGGAACAGATATCTGTGGATGAACCATGTCATAAAATCTTTCCAGTTCTGGACGACCGGCATGTCCACTGGCGTGCAAGTTATCTGTATCAAATATAGTATGCGTTTTAACACCCATACGTGCCAATTTGTTATACAGATACGAAACATCTTGTTCACGTCCTGGAATAATAATCGCACTAAACACCACTGTATCAGTTGGCATCAGTTTCATTTCTTTTACCTGACCATGGCACAGACGTGTCAGCATTGCGAATTTTTCACCCTGGGAACCTGTCAAGAATATTGCTTGCTTTTCTGCTGGCAAATCCTTGATTTCAGAATGTGTATAAACATCATCTTTGTTCAGATACCCCAGTTTAATTCCCATTTCGCGGAATTCTGGCAATCCAACATATGGTACAGGGTTTGGATTACTGCGTTCTTTGATTGCAGCAATACGACCTGCGGCACGTGCTGCCTCGGCAAACATTTTGATACGTGCCAAACTGCGAGAATAACCAGTTACAATTACGCGTCCAGGTGCATTTTTCATAATTTCCGTCAGGGTATCACGCACCTGCGTTTCTGTAACTTGTTTAGTCTGACGTGAAGAATTCGTAGAATCACACATACAGGCCAACAATTTTGGATCAGAACCAATTTCTGCCAATCTTGCAAAATCTGTTGGTGCTTCGATTGGAATGTCGTCATTAAATGTCCAGTCCCCAGTATGCAAAATTTTTCCAGCACCTGTTTTGATAATCAGCATTTGTGCCTCGGGGATACTGTGTGTAACATGGAATGTTTCAATTTCGAACGGATTTAAATCTAATACCGCACCATTGTGGTCAAATTCTACAATATCTTTCTTTGGATCAAAGTCCATTTCAATACCAGCAAATGTCTGACGCAAAATTTCCGCAGGAAAACGCGTACAATAAATAGGTTTTCTAAACTTTGGCCAAATATATTTCAGTGCACCGATATGATCTTCGTGACCATGCGTTACGATAAATCCAACAACATCTTTTTTGCGTTTTTCCAACCATGTTGTATCACAATATTGAACGTCGCCAGCACCAATTTCTTCGTCCAAGAATCCCATACCGCAATCAACAACCAGATATTTTCCCTTGTATTTATACAGGTACATGTTCTGGCCGATATGTTCCAAACCACCCAAAGCCATAAAATACACTTTGTCGTCATTTGCATCTGTTTCGTGTTTGTTTTGACCCTTGATTGCCTTTGGTGTTTTTGGAGCAGGGCCTTTTTTCTTTGGTTCTGTCTTTTTTTCTTTTACTTTTACCATTTATAATCCTTTGTTTAAGTTAGTATTTCGCATGGCCCTAAATTCATTGCCAATAAAGAAAAGATTTTCTTTATCCGTAGTGAATCTGTGACCATGCACCCGATATCCCCATAGTATCAAAAAATCATTAAAATACAAAGAGGGAAATTTGTTTTGTAATGACAATATAGTATAAAAAACCCTAAAATCAAGGTGTTTGAATTATCTACCCTTTAAAATACGGGCTTTGTTCTTGTCCCATTCACGTTGTTTAATGGTTTCACGTTTATCAACTTTATTTTTACCATAACCAACGCCCAACAAGACTTTTAACTTACCACGATTGTTAAAATACATCTTTAACGGCACAATAGTTGCACCTTTTTCTTGTAATTTTCCAATCAGTCTGTTTATTTGACTGCGATGCAATAACAACTGACGACTGCGACGTTCATCAAAGTTCACAATGCGTGCGGCAGTTGGTAATTTCTGAATCTCAACACCGGCCAAGAACAGGTTATCGCCACGACGTTGAACAAAACCATCAACAATCGTAACCAATCCATAGCGGATAGACTTAATCTCTGCACCGGTCAACGCGATACCGGCCTCTATTGTGTCTTCAATAGAGTAATTAAATCGTGCCTTACGATTTTCGGACACCTGACCAAATTTTATAATACTTCTTGCCATAGCACAACATATTCTACACACTTAAAAATAAATTGCAAATATTATAAAGTATGCTAATCTAGCGAAACACAGACAAAAAAGGATATAAATGTCAAAATATAATATAGATGAGATGGTATACCACTCATTATTTGATTATCTTCATACAAAAAGCAAATTAAACAAACCTTGTTTTATTTATGCAATTGCAAATAAACTAGGAAAAAACAAAAAGATAATCGACGAACTTAATGCAATATGTCACATTGTTTTTACAAACGACACAATAACGTTTAAACCAAAGATTCGCAGAAGTATTTTGCGTGATAAATCATATTCAAAAATAACTTATGTACGCAATCATATCAAAAAAATGTTATACGATTTAGGTTTTGACACATACACATATCAAGATAAAAAACATTGCGATATTGTATGCATTTCACTACGCACACCAAAGAATCAGACAAGAATTCAACAGCTGGGCAATGTATTCAAATTTGATTACGACACACCTGTTTTAACCCAGACTATATTAGATTCTTTAAAACAACAACAGAAATAAAAACCCGCAATTGCGGGTTTTAAATTTGAATTTTCGGATACAGTTTTTTCACATTTTCCATCAAGACTTTTTCTAAATCATATAAGTCTATATTTTTTATCTGTGCCAACACACGTGCAGTTTCAACAACCATATACGGCTGACATACTTTACCACGATGTGGCACGGGTGCACAATATGGTGCATCTGTTTCAATTACGATTTTATCCAATGGAATTTTTGCAAAAGTTTCACGCACTTCATCAGAATTTTTAAAAGTCAATATTCCACTGGCTGAAAAGAAAAAGCCGCAATCCAGCATCTTTTTTGCCAGATTCCATGAACTGGTATAACAGTGCATAACACCACGTACATCGCCATTTAAAATCACAGCTGTATCTTCTTCGGCATCACGCGTGTGAATTGCAACGGGCAGGTCGTATTTTTTTGCAATTTCCAACTGCTGCTCAAACAGTTTAATTTGAGCTATTCTAGTTTCTGGACCGTAATGATAATCCAGCCCGATTTCACCGACCCCAACAACACGTGGATTTGTTAGAACAGCATCTGTTAAAAATTCTATTGCATTTACATTACAGTATTCTGGATGAATACCAATTGTGCAAAATATATTATCATAAGAATTTGCGATTCTAAGTGCACTGTCTATATCATTTGGATCTGCGGTTGGGCAAATTAAAACATCGACATTTGCATCATGTGCATTTTGAATTACAGCATCCAATCCATCTGTATATTTATCAGTTAAATGACAATGTGTATCTATAAACATTTTTTAATTTCCGTAATAATCTTAAATACCGCTGTTTCAGGTTCCAGATATACTGTTTTCATATCATTTATAGTCTTTGTTGCGATTGGATACAATTCTGCCAAACCAAATCGTGCGATTGCATCCAGCAAGATTCCATACAATGCCGCATCAGCTGCGATTTTCTTTGCGATTGTCATAACATCAGCACTATTTGCACGAGTATTTTCCAAAACGCTAATTAAATCGGCATAAATTTCATCACCACCAGTTTGTTTCAGACTTGCAATTTTGCCAAAACTGCCATTTGCCAGTTTTAATGTTTCTGTACTTACATCTTCTTCGGGCAAGAATTTTACACACAACTCACGCAGTTGTGATATGGTCAACGGACGCATTTTTTCAACGCGTGCACGCGAACGCACAGTTGGCAAAACATTTGCCAATTGGTGCACAACCAACAAGAACAACGTTTTTGCAGGTGGTTCTTCCAGTAATTTTAAAATCGCATTTGATGCAGCGGCATTTAATTGGTCAACAGAATCTATCAACACCACACGCCAATCACCAGACATAGACGACATCTGCATTTTTTCAATCATTGCACGCACTGTATAAACAGATATAACCTTGCCATCTGGTTTTAGTTTTCCGTCTTTATCAAGATTTCTATCTTGGTCAATTATGAAAAAGTCACCGACATTTCCATAAACCATCTTGGCGATTTTATACGCCAATGTTGCCTTGCCGATACCATTTGGCCCAGTCAGCATCCACACAGGGTGTATTGGATGATTATCCTTGTTATTCCAGGCATTTAAAAAGTTATTTAATGTCTCTGTATGTCCAACCAGATAATCATTATCCATCGGATGCGGAAAGTTATACGAAGAAGTTGCTTTTTTACGCGGTGCCATATTTACAATCCCAATAATACTTTGATATTTTTAAACGCACGTCCGAACAGAATTGTTTTACGAACCTTGTTCTGTGCAATCATTGGCATACGTGCAATAACACGACCGTTTTGTTCTGCAATCAGTTCACCTATAACATCGCCCACGCGTACAGGTGCAACGATTGGTTCATCATAGCGTGCCAATATACGAATATTTTTTAACCCATCTTTTTTATCAACCGTTACAGCGAATGGTTTTGCGACTGTCGCAACAACGGTCGGCTTTACACCATACCAAACAGGTATTTCTGTAATTTTTTCCCCTGCGTCAAAGAACACTTTGCCATTGGTATTTTGATAGCCATATTCCAACAGTTTTTTCATTTCAGCGGCCAGTGCATCGTGTCCCTTGCCATTAAATCCATTTATAACCCCAATCAAGCGGCGTCCACCGACATTGGCACTGGCGACCATGCCATAGCCACCGTCGGCCGTATGTCCGGTTTTCAAGCCGTCTGCACCACGCATATTGAATAATAATTTGTTATAGTTCAGCGTATGCGTACGTCCCCATTCACGACACCAGTCTGTTTGATGTCCGTCGTATTCGAAACGCTTGGTTCCGAACATTGGATATAATTCAGAGTGTTCAGAAATCAGATAATTTGCCAATATTGCCAGTTCACGACTGGTCATCAGATTGTTTGGATCCGGCAGACCACTGGCATTACCAAAAGTTGATTGTTCCATACCGATATTACGTGCCAATTCTGTCATTTTGTCAGTAAAAGCACTTTCGGAACCTGCGATATGTTCTGCGACAACAACAGACGCATCGCCACCAGACAACACAATAATTCCCAGTATTAAATCACGCACAGTTATTGTCTGACCGGCAACCAAACAAATTTTACTGGCCGGATACCATTCTGGACGATTATAGTCTGCATTTTTTCCAACAGTCAACACAGAATCCAGCGTCAAATTGCCATTTTTAATTTCATCGAACAATACCGCCAGCGTCATAAGTTTTATCATAGAAGAGGGCGGCATCAACACATCGGCATTTTTTGCAACGATTTCCACGCCGGAATCATAGTCTATTAAAAGAGCCGATTTTGCACGTGTTTGAAACCCTGCATTTGCCGCGGTTGTAATAACAATCAGTAATATTGCGATTAAATTCTTTTTCATGCAATGGCATAATAACAACAAACAAACACAATTCCAATATATTTTTTATACATATATAGAAAAACTCTTGTCATTTCTGCGTTTCCCCTTTGTCATTCCCGCGTAGGCGGGACTACGAAGTGCCGCGAAGCGAATAGGGTCTATACAGTGCGAGCATAGCGAGCCAAATTCCCCTCCTGCGGAGGGGTGGCGTGCGTCAGTACGACGGGGAGGGTTCTCTAAAAAACATTATAAATTTCATAGTCCCTATCCCTGCCTACGCAGGGATGACAAAGCATGCCTACGATAGGCATGACAAGGTAGAAAAACCTTTGTCATCGCGAGGGTGTACAACACCCGTGGCGATTCAGTAAATAATAAAGCCAAATAAGACTGGATTTTATCTCGGCATAGCGTCAGCGAAGACGGATGCCACGGCTGACGCCTCGCAATGACAAGGTGGAAAAACATAAATCTCTTGTCATTTCTGCGTTTCTCCTTTGTCATTCCTGCGTTTTCCCTTTGTCATTCCTGCGTTTCCCCTTTGTCATTCCCGCGTTTCCCCTTTGTCATTCCCGCGTAGGCGGGAATAGGGTCTATACAGTGCGAGCGTAGCGAGCCAAAAATGAATATTGTAAAAATAGAATCGTGTAAAATTTCATAGTCCCACTCCTGCCTACGCAGGAGTGACAAAAAAGAGGCAGGAATGACGGTAAGAGTGATAAAGGGAGCATAAAAAATCCCCCAAACGGGGGATTTTATTTCGTTTCTGTGCTTGGCAAAACTGCTTTCATTTCACTAGCCTGTGACGGAACAGCAGTCACAGAAGCATTGCTATGCATATTGAAGAACGTCTTGTTCTTAAGAAAGTCAATAAGTGCTTGATTACTGTTTGTATTACCCCCCCCAACAACACACGCCTTGTAAGCGTCCGGTGCAGTCATTGTCCAACAATCGTCACTAGACACCGTTTCTGGAACGCCTTCTTGACCGTATTGCATTTTATTGTGCGACAATGGCGTTGCCGTTTTACACTTACCATCCACAGGCCATTGTCCAACCTCGCACTTTTGGCACAGACCGTCTTCATCAACATAGTACAAACTTGGAATATCCGCACCCGTCGCTGGACATGGCACACACGTACGATCTGTTTTCGATGCAAACGCACCAACTATGCAACGATATTCCGCACATACTCCGCCATCTCTAGAGTGTATCTTATATTTTTTTGGATCAAAACCATCACGCGAAAAATTTTCACACAAATTGCTTATCTCACAGGCAGAACCAGATGTTAAATCTTGTGTACATTTACCGTTCGTATTTTTCCATCCTTCGGGGCATAAATATTTACCATTTATATAATTACCGTTGCCATCTTTATCTGTAAGAAAACCAACCATAGGCCACGCATAGGTTTGCGAGATATATGTACAACCTTGCGTCCCACCAGCGCGCACAACCAACGGAAAAACCAAAAACTGCAAAGAATTATCCGTATCGTTTTTAGTTATCTTTTGAATTGCAAGCACAACATCATGTTCTTGATGTTTTTCAGAATCCAAAACATCCCTACCTTTGTCACCACAATAATGATAATACCCATGATAAAACATCGGAATAGTCTCTTTTATATTATCAGATGGAGAATATTGATGCATATAACCCTTCCACGAATAATTTGCTTCAGAAAAAGCATCCTTACCCATACATGCATCAGCAACATTTACCTTGGAACAACCACTGCCATGAAAACCAGGATAACACAACCAAAAACATTCACCGCCCCCATTATAATACCTTGTGGCAGGTCTATCACTACAATTGGTACGATCTGCACCAATAATAGTCCTGCAAAACTTTGCCCCCCCTTTATTCATTTCATGTGCAATATAAAATGCCCCACCGTAATTCTCGTTATTATTCAAACGCTGATTTAAACATATTCTAATACTAGATTCTGCGCCATATTTATCGTCGCAATCTGTGTGATGCGATATTCCTGCATTAGATAATGAATTTACACAATATCTAGCATCAGGAAAAGTATCCAGCCCCCACTGTTCGCGATAAAGCGCACCATCTTCATTGACACCTGCATACAGATTTGATATATTACACAACGATAATAAAACAGATAGTAAAATATATTTTCTCATAACTATATTCTCTTTTATTTAAGTTTTAGGTTACCTATGGGGCGATATAACACTGACTATCTACATAATAACCATTAATTTGTTTGCACTGATATTCATACCATTCGGTTGTAAATACGCACTTACCGTTTTCGTACTTTGCATAACCGTTTCCACCGGTGGCATCATCCTGCCACTGACATTGCAACTGAACAGAATTTTCAAAACATTTTCCATATTCCATAGAAGAGTGACCGACTTCTTTATCTCCGTCCTTCTTCGTATCCCACGACCTGCCATTTAACATGGTATAGAAATCTTGCAATGGCTTTTCTGTATATGACAATGCAGCATTCTCGACCCCATATTTACAAGTTTCAATACCTGTATCATCATCCGTCTCACATGACGTTTCATACGCAGACATCCAAATTCCGCCCATTGTTGAACATTCATTGTCCAACATCACAGTAATTTCATTTGCAATTGTATCCACCAATTTCGCAGCAGTCGCTTCTCCACTAACCAAACCATCATTTAAGTGTTTATCATCACCAGAAAGATCTGCACAATAAACCCCCGCTTCTGTTGTCAGAGTTTCAAGCAAATCACTGCGTGGCTTTGCACGGCATCCCCATGGATACGCATGATCTGTGTCATCAGACGCCGGTGCACACATTTCCTGGGCACGCTTAGTCAAGGCGCTTGTACATTCTTCGGCAATTTTAACAGAATCAACCAAACCAACATAATCCATCAATTGGGTAAGCCCACATGCATCTGAATTTTCTATTTTACGTGTTTGTGGATCATATTTACAAGTAGTCCCATTACCGTACACAGCGGCACATGCCATAACTTTTTCCGCACACATTGCACGTGCAGCCTGAACACCAATTGCACCGGCAACTTCGGCTGTATTTTTTTCCATATCTTTCATCTGACCAGACTGATTATCATAACATTCTGTTATCGTTGTTACGCATGAAGATCTGACTTCTTCCAGTTTGGCTTCTTGGGCCTGGGCAATTTCGATGATGGCTGTACGCTTAAATTCACGCCATACTGTATCCGCAATATCACGACATGAATCAAGTGCAGTTGTTACAAACATACGTTTTTCATCATCAAACCACCTGTTATAATTCGGATTCATACCAAGAATATCAGATGACATACCATCGCCGCCATACAAATCAATCAAATTTGTCAGTTTAAACAATGCCGCGGAATAAATCGCATTACCATTTTGATCAATATAATTACCTGTATAATCCAAGCAACGTTTATAGTTTTCACCACATGCCGTATCTTGCATCATCGCGGTACGAACCTTGGTCAAACATTCATTTACGTCGGCAGAATTATGTTCACGATATTCTTCTAGTCTGGCCTGACGCAAGATTTTTTCCGCCTGACGCACAGTATCCATTACCGCTTCGCGTTGTGTGTCGATTTTTCTTTCGTATACATTACAGTCTTGGACAATCATAATATTATACGAACTGGTCGCCATATTCAATACTGCCTCAGATGAACAAACATCTTTGACCAATTCCATACATTGTTTATTCGTTTCGTTGTACAGTGCCTGACCTTCCAGGTCTGTGATATTGGTACGCTGAATTTCATTATCGAATATCGAAGAAGAGCCACCCCATATATCTTCATCTATATCAAGCAGGCCCAATTCGCTGTTCAAAGTATTTTTTTCGTTATCTTCACCTGGTTTTTTCTTGCCACTTAAAATATCAGTAACTTCAGTCAAAATGCTTTGTGCACCACTAACATCGTTTTTAATTGCCGCTTCGCCAACAGTAGCCGTGTACATAGCGTTAACCTCTGCTGCGGTTTTATCGACTGCGTTCAAATTATTATCTTCAAACTGTTGCAACAATAATTTGACAGCATCTAATGCAGCCTCTGTATCACGGAATTCTGAAAAACGCTGACTGCAATAGCAACGACGATATGTATCATTCGCATTTGCACAAAACTGATCCATACAGGTTGCATACGCTTCGCGACATTGGGCATAGCCACCACCAATTTTAGAAACATCATTAAATACAGCCGTTGCACGTGCCAAATTGGCCGCACGTGCCATTCCAGACTTGACCGGTGTATTTGTTGCAGAACGCACCTTGTTCTTGGCACCCAAAATAGCACTGCGTGAAACCTGTGTCTTGGACGCACTGCGTGCCACAGTATCTGCAGAACGATTCGTTGTAACAGATGCCTTGGCGGAACGTGCCACCATATTCTTGTGACCAGAACGTGCAACAACAGATTCACGCCCAGAACGTGCATCCTCAACCCCAGTGCGGTTTACAACACCTGTATTTTCCCCATTACCACGCGTCACAACACGTGAGCCAATACGTGGTGCAGAACTGACTGCCATCGCACTGCGTGGATTCGGTGCCTGATCTGCCATCGCAGATGACAAACACAAAAACGCCACCAACCCCACAGAAAACCGACAAAAATTAGATATTTTTACTTTCAATTTCTTTCTCTCTTTTCTGCATTTTATCATTTTTTGCACATTTGACGCAACAGCTAATTTTCAATACTTACATCCCCTGCGTCAATTAACCCCATATTCAATCCCCAAAACATAGAATAGTATTCATATGCACGATTATATAATTCGTATGCGGTTGTTCCAGACTCTTTATTACCGCGTTCCATAAAACGCACCGATTCCAGCAGTAATTTCAACAACAATTCTGCATTCTTGTCAGACTTTTTAATAATACGCTTCATCAGTTTCTGACGTACATCCGTCACCATATCACACAATACACCAGACGACACATAATCTTCGATAAACAATAAATTCATCAGACCAATGCTCAGGTCTTGATCAGACGATAAATCCAACGCATTTACTTTCTTGGCATTGTCTGCTGATTCAATTTGTTGTTTTAATTTATCTTTATTCATGTCTTTAACCCTTTAAGCCTTTATAACACCACGCATATGTGCAGAACGTGCACGCGAATTATTTTCAAGCTCTGTATCTGACGGAGTCACAGTTTTTAACAATTCAAACCGAGCAGGGGATAAAACAGGCATTCGCGGATCACCCAGTGCAGTTGTCCATGTTCGGAAAGTATTCTTAACTATTCTATCTTCTAATGAATGAAAGGTTACACAAATACACTTACCACCAGACTGTAATAACCCTGGCACAGCATCCAACGCACGTTCCAGTTCGCCCATTTCATCGTTTACAACAATACGTAACGCTTGAAATACAGGTGCCACATCACGCGGATTATGTATCAAATCACGCAATGCAAAGGTCGTCTGTGGTTTTGCATCTTTGATTACACGTGCCAAAATTCCAGCTTTTTTTACATCGCCATACATACGCAATATGTCCGCTAAATCAGAAACAGTCGTATTTTCAATCAATTCTGCTGCTGTCATACCAGACGACGACATACGCATATCAAGCGGTGCGTCTGCACGAAATGAAAAGCCGCGTGTTGCAACATCTATTTGCATAGAAGAAATGCCTAAATCAAATACAATCGCATCAATATGACACTCCAGCTCAGATATATGCGAAAAAGTTTTAGGAATAAATTGAAATCTGTCGCCAAATTCTGCAATCGTCGCATTCGCATCTGCAACAACATTTGGATCTCTATCAAAAGCAATAACATTCGCGCCACGCGCTAAAAACGCACGCGAATAACCGCCTGCACCAAATGTACAGTCAACAACTGTCTTGCCAGCAATGTCGCCCAAGGCACCCAAAACACTATCAAGTAATACAGGTATGTGTTTCATGTTTTATCACTCCACCTCTATCTTTAAACCAAGTGCCGTCAAATCTGCAATTGTCGTATTGCCTAATTCAACCCCACCAGGTAAAGCAAGTGTTGCAACCTTGTCAGCACCATGTAGATTTAACACAACCCGAGTATATCCACGTGGCAGTGCGATAATTGCTTTTTTTACATCTTGTAACACAGCCTTGTCCCAAATATCCATTGTGACTCTCTTTGCAATTTTCGCAACCCAATGCGTCAAAGGCGTAATAGAATCAACAAATATCGACACCCTGTCATCACGATTAGATGTCTTGCCAGATAACAAAACAACCGTATCCCCCGATAAAATCTGAGAGAACTCAATCGCAGAATCACCAAACGCAACGGCATCTATATTCCCAAAACTGTCCGACGCATTTATTGTAATCATTTCTTTGCCAGTCTTGGTACGACGGCGACTAAACGAGTTCACATTAACAGCGACCTGAACTGGCTTTCTGTCCCCAAGTGCTGCAAGTGTTGCGCTGGTTGCCAGATTTGCAGATTTTATTAAATGTTTATACTGATCCAATGGATGTGCAGAGATATAAAAACCCAACGCAGATAATTCATTTTCTAAACGCTGTCCAAATGTCCATGGTGCTGTCTTTGGCAAATTCTTGTGCAGTCTATCTTCATCAACATCATCTTCAACTGTATTCGCAAACAGCGACAACATATTCGCACCATCACGCGACTTTGCTGCATAAGATAATATCATATCCGCATTCATATAAATTGCAGCACGATTAGGCTCCAAGGAATCTAATACGCCTGTTTTTGCAAATGCCTCTAAAATACGTTTATTCATAATTGGTGCACAACGCTTTGCAAAATCGGTCAAGTTTTTAAACTTTCCATTTGCATTTCTTTCTGCGACAATCGCATCTGTTGCAACCGTACCTACACCTTTTAGAGCAGCCAAACCATAAACAATTTTGCCATCACGAACAGTAAACAATGATTCACTTTCATTTATATCAGGTGCAACAATTTGAATTCCAAAATTGGATTTTGCATCATCAACAAACAACGCCAACTGATCTGTGTCATTCAAATTACTGGACATCGACGCAGCCAAAAATTCAGGTGTATAGTTCGCCTTTAAATACGCACACTGATTTGCAACAATCGAATACGCAATCGCATGTGATTTATTAAAGGCGTATTTCGCAAATTCTTTAAACTTTTCCCACAAGTCTTTGGCGGTTGCTCTATCCAAAGTCTGTTCTTTTTCGCACCCCTCATAGAATTTGCCTTCCAATTCATTCAACATTTCAATCAGTTTTTTACCCATTGCCTTACGCACGTTGTCTGATTGACCACGTGTAAAGCCCGCCAATGCACGCGTCAGCTGCATAACCTGTTCTTGATAAACGATAATGCCGTACGTTTCTTTTAAGATTGGTTCAGCCTTTGGGTGAACGTATTCAATAGATTCTTCACCATGCATACGTGCAATAAACTGCGGAATAAATGCAATTGGCCCAGGACGGTTCAATGCATTTAACGCCGATATTTCCAAGAAACTGGTCGGATGCATTTTACGCAAAGTCTGCTTTACAAAAGGTGCATCAAACTGGAATATACCTTCGGTCAAACCTGCCTGCCATAATTTCATCGTCTTTGGGTCATCTGTTGGAATTTGATCCAAATCAATATTTATGCCGCGCGTCTGCTGAATAAGACGTGTTGCATACTTTAACACAACCAATGTTTCTAACCCCAAAAAGTCGAATTTAATCAGTCCTGACTTTTCCAAATACTTGCCGTCATATTGACACGATGGCAACGGGTTAGCAGGGTCGCGATAGACGGGTGCAATCTTTGTTGTTGGTCTATCGCCAATAACAACGCCACACGCGTGCTGTCCCAAATTTCGCAGAGATCCTTCTAGTTCTTCGGCAACCATAACAACCTTGTTTAAATCTTGGTCGTTATTTAAAATATCTTGGATTTCCCCAGACATATCAACCGCATCTTTTAAAGTCTTGGCATCTTGTGGAATCAGTTTCGACAACCTGTCAGATTTGGAATAGGGTATACCATACACACGACCAATATCACGAATTGCACCACGTGCCTGCAAACTGCCAAATGTAATAATACGGCATACAGAATCATGCCCATATTTATCGCAAACATATGCCAACACGCGTTCGATTCCTGTTGGCTCAAAGTCAACGTCAAAGTCCGGCATAGATATACGATCGGGGTTTAAAAATCTTTCAAACAACAATCCATACTTTAATGGGTCAACATTTGTAATCCCCAGTGCCCACGCAACAATAGACCCCGCACCAGATCCACGACCAGGTCCAGTCAAAACATCATTATTTCTGCACCAATCGATATAATCAGCAACGATCAAGAAATACCCAGGAAAACCCATTCCAATAATAACACCCAACTCAAATTCAGCCTGTTCGTAATAAGGCTGGGTATCAGTGATATTATGCTGTTCCAATCTGCGTTTAAGGCCCGACATCGTATTATCACGCAGCATTTGACATTCTGTTTCCAAATCATCGCCAAAACGAGGTAACAATGGCTTTTCATGAACATTTACCATAAAACCGCAACGTTGTGCGATACGAACAGTATTCTCTATTGCCTCTGGCAGATCCGAAAATATTTCAGCCATTTGTTCATACGATTTAAAATATTGTTCTGATGATTTTCGCGGACGTTCTGGATCGATAACCTTGGTCTGACCCAAGACACAGCCCAAAGCATCAGCAGATTCATAATCTTTATCTGTCGCAAAGCAAACATCATTTGTCGCAACAATCGGAATATTTAATTCCTGGGCAATTTTCAAAAACATGGGTTCAGTCTTGATTTCCGCATCCAAACCATGTCGCTGTATTTCGATATAAAAACGATTTCCAAAAACATTCAACAATTCTTTGGCGTATATTGTTGCCTGAGTCTCTTGTCCATTTAACACCGCCATACCAATTGGCCCCGTATGTGCACCAGACAAACAAATTAAACCATCACTATGCTGTGCCAATTCATCAAATGTAACATAAGCCCCCAAATGATGATTTTCTGTACGCATATACATTGTTTTATTTAAATCACACAGATTCAGATATCCCTGATGATTTTGTGCCAATAATACAACCTTGGACAACGATTCAGAACGTAATATCTTTGGGTCTGCATTATGCTGATTCAATGATATTTCAACACCAATAATTGGTTGCAAATTGTTCTTTGGCATAACGTCTGAAAATTCAGCACAGCCAGACATCAAATTCGTATCTGTCAAAGCACATGCAGACATTCCTGCCCCCAAACATAATGCCGGAATTTTTTTAATCGTCAGCGTACAGGCACCGACTGAAAACCTTGAATGTGTACGAAGATGAATGAATTGTTTTTCCATGTACATCACATTAGCAAAATCCCCC
>JBKSMR010000001.1:0-4496 GCA_046881895.1 Alphaproteobacteria bacterium | reverse complement strand
TGTCAGTTGATTATCACTACATCTAAAATAACCACCAACCCTTTGTGGTGCACCCTGCAATGATGTCAGTTTATTAAAACAACAGCTAAAAAAACCACCAACGCTTTGTGGTGCACCCGCCAGCGATGTCAGTTGATTATTACCGCAACTAAAACCATCACCAACGCTTTGTGGTGCACCCTGCAACGATGTCAGTTGATTATACTCGCAACTAAAATAACTACCAACAGTTTGTGGTGCTCCATCTAATGTCGTCAGTTGATTATTACCGCAACTAAAATCCCTACCAACAGTTTGTGGTGCTCCATCTAATGTCGTCAGTTGATTATTACCGCAACTAAAATCCCCACCAACGCTTTGTGGTGCACCCGCCAGCGATGTCAGTTGATTATCCTCGCAATCAAAATTCCCACCAACGTTCTGTGGTGCACCCTGCAATAATGTCAACTTATTACCACTACAATAAAAACCATCACCAACAGTTTGTGGTGCACCCTGCAATGATGTCAGTTGATTATTACCGCAACTAAAATAATCACCAACCCTTTGTGGTGCACCCGCCAGCGATGTCAGTTGATTATTACAGCAATCAAACCTACCAGCAACACTTTGTGGTGCACCCTGCAACGATGTCAGTTGATTATCACTACAATTAAAATGCCCACCAACACTTTGTGGTGCACCCGCCAGCGATGTCAGTTGATTATCCTCGCAATTAAACCTACCACCAACACTTTGTGGTGCACCCTGCAACGATGTCAGTTGATTATGATCGCAATCAAAATTACCCGTTACGGATACCGTGGACATATCTGGCAGTTCTGTTAAATCCATATCAGACAAATCCAAGTCGCCATTTACAACAAATCCACGTGGCAGATGGAATATATCATAATATTTCCCATCTTGTTTTATCAGACCTATGTTTTTGGCATCACCATAAATATCAAAGTTTTTCGCCCGAACAAACGCCTGAACAGATGGCATATATTTCGCAACAGGACATTTATTTTGTTTTCCCTTGACCTGTTTGATTGAATTTCCACGCACTTCAAATGTAACATGCGGTTCACCACGTTCATCACGGATGGAATATATTTGCGTTGTGCCGTCCGCAACACCATTGTCATATCCACCACTGCCAACACAATGACCCATATATTCACTTTCAAAATCCAATGCCGCAGATGTGGTCAATTTATATGCCGCCATATTCCCAGGCAATTCCATTACAAATTCTGCACCTTGTAATGATTTTTCTAATATTTTTTTTGATTTCAAGCGTTGTTCCAACCCCTCTGCGATTTTTTCATGCCATTTATCTGCCGCAGATAACGCCATTTCAAATGTTTGATATTCATTATTCGTTTTCAAGAAATCATATCTTATCTTGGGCTTACGCTTGGTATTTTTTGCAGTTGTGCCAACCTTGTCAACGTACACCGTTGCAACATCATACAGATAGTCACGCACAGTCGTTATTTCATTCTTTAACTTGTCTGACATACGACTGCCGTCAAATTCATATACAGCTTCGCCACGTGCCAAAACATTTTTTGCCCAATCTGGCAAATAAGGTCTATTTGCATCAACTGGCACAAATGCAGGCTCATCCCCATGTTTCAAAACATATTCACGAACACGATGTTTTATATACTGATTTAATATACCGCGTGCGATTTCATCTGTATGCGATAATACATAATCTGCACTTTCAAATTCACCATGTATACCCTGCTGTTTTGGAACAGGTCTGCCTTGATATGAAATATCTGTCAGAAATTCATTTAATTCCAAATCATTCAACAAATTTAACGCCATTATAAACCCTTTACTTACCCATTAAATTATACCACATTTTTACTGTAAAAAAATAAAAACCGCTGTTGACGTTACATAAGTTACCGGCACTACCCGTAATTAGCAGGGAAATTAAAGATAAAGATATACAAAACAACGAATTATAAAAACGCCAAAATTGGCGTTTTTACATATCGTATCAAAAACTATTTCTGCCTTTGTCCTTGTTTGGCTGCAAAACGCGCAAGTTGTATTTCTTTATATTCCTGCAAATACTTATTATCGCAAATAAACTTGCCACCAATTTCTTGTGATACACCATTCAATGACATTAAGGATTTATTTCTAAAACAATCAAAATTCCCACCCACCTTTTGTGGTGCACCAGCCAATGATTTCAATTTATTACCGCTGCAATCAAAACATCCACCAACACTTTCTGGTGCACCCTGCAACGATGTCAATTTATTGTCTCGACAATCAAAATCCCCACCAACACTTTCTGGTGCCCCCTGCAACGATGTCAATTTATTATTGCTACAAATAAAATCGTCAATAACACATATTGGGGCGCCTTCTAAGGTCGTCAGTTCATTTTTACTGCAATCAAAATTACCATCGAAAGCCCGCTGTACACCATTCAGCGATTTCAATTTATTATTACTACAAATAAAACTACCAAAAACACGTTGCGGTGCCCCCTGCAATGACGTCAACTTATTAGAACCACAATCAAAATCCCCATTTACAGTAACAGCAGACAAGTCAGGCAATTCTGTTAAACCCATATCAGACAAATCCACATTGCCTTTTATCACCAGATCTTCTGGAATAACTAATATGAACTCTTTTTTGTCGCCAGTAACTTTTATTTTCATTTATAATACCCTCTTGTATATGCGAACAAAGTAGCACAAAAATAAACTATGTCAAGAAAAAATTTCCCGTAATTAGCAGGGAAATTAAAGATAATAGTACAGATAAACGGGTTGGTAATGGCGTAGTGTACATGACGTTACATGAGATTCCCACCAACACCATTCACGATTAGCGGTAAAAATAAATTAGAATGATTTAGATAAAAACAAATCGGGAATCGTAGTGTACATGACGCTACATGAGATTCCCGATTTATTTTTAGATGAATTATTATAATTTATTTTACGGTTAACTCTTTGCCATGAACGTCGATATAAACCGTACTACCCTCATTTAATGCACCGGATAATATCAGGTCTGCAATTTTATCTTCGACCGCAGACGTTATCAGACGTTTCAGTGGACGCGCACCAAATACTGCGTCATAACCGTTGTCGCCCAGCCACTTTATCGCCTTGTCCGTAATGTTCATTTCAATTCTGCGTTCTGCCAAGCGTTTTTCCAGCCCACGCAGTTGAATACGAACAATACCACTCATTACATCTTTGCCCAATGGGTTAAAGAACACGATTTCATCGATACGGTTGATAAATTCTGGTCTGAAATTCTTTTTTACCGCATCCATATCTGGCAAGTTACTGGTCATGATAATAATTGTGTTTGTAAAGTTCACAATATGTCCCTGACCGTCGGTCAAACGCCCATCGTCCAAAATTTGCAAGAACACATTAAACACATCTGGGTTTGCCTTTTCTATTTCATCAAACAGCAAAACCTGATATGGGCGACGACGAACACTTTCTGTCAGAACACCACCTTGTTCATATCCGACATACCCTGGGGGACTGCCGATTAAACGCGATACAGAATGAGGTTCCATATATTCACTCATATCTATACGGGTCATGGCCGTATCATCGTTAAACAAATATTCTGCCAACGCCTTGGCCACTTCGGTTTTACCGACACCTGTGGGGCCTAGGAACATAAAACTGCCCATTGGTCGACGCGGATCAGATAAACCAGCACGACTGCGGCGAATCGCACGTGCAATAACCCCCAACGCGTGGTCTTGGCCAACGACACGCTGACGCAACGCATCTTCGATATTTAACAGTTTTGATTGTTCTTCGGCATTTAATCTGTCTGCTGGAACGCCTGTCCATTTGCTGACCACAGTTGCAATATGTTCTGGCAAAACAGTTTTGTATTCTTTGGCGTCTGCGTTCATTTTTGCGATTTTTTCTTCCAGTTCTGGAATTTTACCATATTGCAGTGCAGATGCTTTTTCATAGTCACCATTACGCATTGCAGTTGCAACTTCGGACTTGGCCGCGTCCAGTGCCGCCATTGCATCAGACAGACCGCGCATTTTCTGCTGTTCTGCCTGCCATTGGGCGGTCAGTTCACGAGATTCTGCCTCGACCGATTTGATAATATTTTCCAAATCTGCCAAACGTTTTTTGGATTCGTCGTCTTTTTCTTTCTTTAATGCCTGCTGTTCGATTTTCAGTTGTACCAGATGTCTGTCAACTTCGTCCAGTTTTTCGGGCTTTGACGCAATTTCAATACGAACACGTGCAGCCGCTTCGTCAATAAGGTCAATTGCCTTGTCTGGCAAAAATCTGTCTGTGATATATCGATTCGATAATTTAACAGCAGATACCAGCGCAGCGTCTGCAATACGAACACCATGATGCCCTTCGTATTTTTCTTTTAAACCGCGCAGGATTGAAATAGTATCGTCAACTGTTGGTTCATCTACATATACAGGTTGAAAACGACGCGCCAATGCAGGGTCTTTTTCAATATATTGG